>VGSD01000007.1 GCA_016875155.1 Deltaproteobacteria bacterium
TCGTCGCCATGAAGCGCGAGGAGGGCTTTGTTGGCCGTGACAATATGCTTTCGATTCTGAATAGCTTTCAGGATAAAAGTCTTGGCCGGTTCGATGCCGCCGATCAGCTCAATAATAATATCAATGTCAGGGTCTCCAATCACGTCCTCTGTTTGTCGAGTCAGGATGCCAGGGCGAAGTTTCACTCCACGATCGGTCTCCAGATCGAGATCGGCAACACGCTTTAATACGACTTTAGCGCCCATCCTTTTCTCGATCAATTTCGAATTCTTCTGGAGGATCTTTACGACCCCTGCCCCTACCGTCCCAAACCCAATCAGCCCCACCTTAATTTCGTTCATACATCCTTCCCTTTCTTATCCTCTTGTATACATTAACCGCGCTGAATTCAAAGTCTTCAATTCGGACTATTATCTTTTTTCTCCGAACTCCGAACTCCCTACTCCGAACTTGTCCTACTTCAGCGCTTTTTGAATCCCCTTGACTGCCTGCTTGATCCTGGTATCATTCTCCACCAGTGCAAACCTCACAAACCCCTCTCCATACTCACCGAAACCAATGCCAGGGGAAACAGCCACCTTCCCCTCCCTCAAGAGAAACTTTGTAAAGTCAAGTGATCCCATCTTCTGAAAGGCCTTGGGTATCTCAGCCCAGACAAACATCGTTCCCTTCGGTTTTTCAATCTCCCAGCCTACGCGCTTCAAGCCATGGATGAGGGTATCCCTT
Organism: Deltaproteobacteria bacterium; assembly: GCA_016875155.1. Next base: position 727 of record VGSD01000007.1, read on the forward strand.
CTTCTCTGGTAAACCTCTGCGATTTCCCGAACACAAGTCTGATCCTCATTGAGTGCAATGATGGCTGCTATCTGGATGGGTTGAAAAACCCCATAATCAAAGTAACTCTTTAGCCGTGCTAGAGCAGTTAGCATTTCAGCGTTGCCTACGGCAAAACCTACCCGCCAGCCAGCCATATTGTAACTCTTGGAGAGTGAAAACATTTCTACCCCGATATCCTTAGCTCCCTTCACCTGAAGAAGGCTGGGCGCTTTATAACCATCAAAGACGATATCCGCATAGGCAAGGTCATGAACGACCATCAACTGATGATTCTTAGCAAACTCCACCAGCCTCTCGAAGAAATCGAGATCAACCACCTTCGTCGTGGGATTATGGGGAAAACTGACGATCAGCATCTTGGGATGAGGCCACGTCTGTTTGGTGGCTGATTCCAGCTTTTTGAAAAAGTCTCCTTCCTCAATCAGAGGGACTGATCGGACATCTCCTCCTGCAATAACCACTGAATAGGCATGGATGGGATAGGTCGGATCAGGAACCAAAACCACATCACCCGGTCCAAGGGTCGCCAGAACCAGATGAGCAATGCCCTCCTTGGCGCCGATCGTGACAACCGCTTCTGAATCAGGATCGAGGTCCACATCATAGCGCCGGCGATACCAGTCAACAATCGCTAATCGAAGTTTATAAATCCCTTTCGAGGCAGAATACCTGTGGTTCCTGGGATTTTTCACAGCTTCTATCAGTTTGTTGACGATGTGTTTTGGAGTGGCCAGGTCCGGATTCCCCATGCCCAGATCAATGATATCCTCCCCTCTTCTTCGAGCCTCCATCTTCAGTTGGTTGACGATACCGAAGATATAGGGAGGTAACCTCATCATCCGATGAAAACCTGACCCCTCTGGATGAAACTCCATTTCTAACTCCTTTAATTTAAAGTCTAATTTCAATGGTCATTGGTTAACACACTTTGTAGCCCTTTTCAATTCGGTGAGTTCCAAACGAACTTGAGCGATTTCTTTAAATTTCATTGTAGCGCAACCCTTTAGGGTTGCTTCTAATACCTGCCTGCGGCAGGCAAGCAAGGCTAAAGCCTTGCGCTACAAATCACCCTTTGGGTGATTTTAAATCTGATCTGAGGCCTGTAGCTAAAAAGGTTCTCAAAAAGAATCGCTCAATATAGGTCCAAACCTTTAACGCCACTCTCTGCTTCGGATTTTTTCCGAGATCAGGTGGAAATTCTGTAGAAAATCTAATACCTGCCTGGGCGAAACCGCTTCGGCAAAGGCAGGGTGGAAACCTTATCACCCGATAGCTGCCATTTCTAGCCTTCCCCTCCAGCGCTTCTTCAACACCTCCTTCAGTGCCGAATTCGCAGGTTTTTTCAGTTCCGGATCCTCTTGAACCAATTCAAATGCCTCCTTACGCGCTTCGATGAGAATCGGAGTGTCCCTAAGGATATGGGCAACTCTGAAATCAGGCAATCCGGACTGCCGGATTCCAAAAAAGTCACCCGGTCCTCTCAGTTCTAAGTCCTGCTCTGCAATCTTAAATCCATCGTTCGACTGTTCCATCGCTCGAAGCCGAATCCTGGCTTCCTCCGAAGAACGATACTGAGCTAAAAGGATGCACTTCGAACGATATTGGCCCCGTCCTATTCTTCCTCTCAGTTGATGGAGTTGAGAAAGTCCAAATCGCTCCGCATGTTCAACCACCATGACTGAGGCATTGGGAATATCGATCCCGACCTCGATGACGGTGGTGGCTACGAGGATTTCGATCTTTCTCTCCTTGAACTCCATCATGATCGCCTCTTTCTCCTCGCTCTTCATCCGTCCATGGAGTAATCCGATCCGAAACTCCGGGAAGACTTCTTTCTGGAGATGTTCTGCCATCTGGGTCGCATCTTTGAGATCAAGTTTTTCTGACTCCTCGACAAGAGGATAGACGATGAAGACCTGCCGACCCTTCCTCACCTCTTCCTCAACAATCCGATAGACCCTGCTTCTCGCAGATTCGGGAAAAACCTTTGTTTCAATTGGCATTCTTCCTGGGGGCATCTCATCAATCAACGAGATGTCCAAGTCTCCATAAAGGGTCATGGCCAGAGTTCTGGGTATGGGAGTGGCCGTCATCACCAGAACATCGGGGTTCTCTCCCTTTTTCTTTAGTAGTCCCCTCTGAACCACGCCGAACTTATGCTGTTCATCAATGATGGCAAGACCCAGGCGATGGAATTCCACCTGTTCCTGAATCACGGCGTGGGTTCCAATCACGATTTGAACCTCTCCACTCCGAATACGACCATAAATCTCTTCTCTCTCCGAACCCTTGATATTGCTTGTCAATAGGGCTACCCGAACTCCCAAAGGTTCCACCCATCGGTGAATCGTGAGATAATGCTGCTCAGCAAGCACCTCAGTGGGTGCCATGATGGCAGCCTGATAGCCGCATTCCACCACCTGAAGACTGGCCAAGAGAGCTACGATTGTCTTGCCGCTTCCGACATCGCCCTGAATCAAACGGTTCATGGGATGAGGTTTTTCCATATCTTCTATAATTTCGGATAGGGTTCGCATCTGTGCGGCTGTCAATTGAAAGGAGAGTCGTTCGAGCAATCTGTGTGAGAGAATACCTTCTGTTTTAAAGGAAATGCCTGCCTCAAGAGCTATCCCCCTCTTCTTCAATGCGAGCCCCAATTCAAGAAAGAAAAACTCATCGAAGATGATCCTCCGGTGACCATCTGAACGCTGGAGATTAAGCTTTTCGATGGATTCTCCATCTGGTGGAAAATGAACCCTCCTGAAAGCCTCTGAAAAATTGATCAGGTCTTGCCGTTCCACAATCTCCGCAGGAATGGGACTCGAAAGTTCATCTGCATAACCGTCAATGATGTTTTTGACCAGACGCCGCAATGTCCTCTGGTAGAGACCTTCCGTCTCGGAGTAAATGGGAACGATCCGCTTGAAGTTGAGGTAATCTTCTTCGATATCGCCCTCCACGATTTCCACATCAGGATGATGGATTTCCTTCTGGTAATTGAACCACCTCACTTCGCCTGAAAAGATCAACCTTCGCCCTTTTTTAAATCGCTCCAGGAGATACCGTTCATTTCCATGAAACCACTTCAATGTGATCATCCCGCTTCCATCCCCCACCAATACTTCAAATACCTTCTTCTTTCTGCCCTGGAAGAAAGCCATTCCCGAAAGCATGATCTCACCGAAGCCTGTCTCTTTCTTTCCGGATCGAAGCTCTGAAATCTTTTTGAGTTGCCTTCGGTCTTCATAGGCACGCGGAAGAAAATAGAGACCATCCTCAACCGTCCGTAGACCCTTCTTCTCAAGGAGTTTGGCCAGTTTGGGTCCAACTCCCTTGACATACTGGACCGGAGTCTGAAGACGATTCTTAAAATGCTTAGGCTGTTGGCGGTTCATAAATAATGTAGCGTCGACATTTATTGTCGACGGGATCCATAATCGCCCTCAGTAAATGAGGGCGCTACCACCTTAATATAAATATATTTCCTCTTACAGGAGGGACACTCAATCTCATTTTCCCCTTCTTTCAATTGAATATCCTCATAAGAAACCACCTGATCGCAATATGGACACCGATGCGGAAACTCCTGCACAATCTGCTCTTCTAATTTCTTCTTCATATTTTCTCTTCACTTTTCACTGATCACTGGTTACTGATCACTTATCTTGGCCTTTAACTTTCAAGGACTATACTAAAACCGTTTCAAATATTCAAGAAATGACAAAAAAACATATTATTGAGGTTCGCAAAAGTAATGGAAAGTTTCATATCCCATCCGATCATGGTGTGCTCGTCGAACCATGACCAGCGCACCCTTTGACAGGCTCAGTCGCTTCGACTCGCAACCGAGGCGAACGGCGGATTACAATGTCCTGTTCCATTACCCAGATGTTGCATAATTTCTACTCATACGGGCAAGGGCGATCCGTTCGGAAAGGCTTCGAGGCGAACATTTTTCCGTATCAGCACTTCCGTTTCGTCTCCCTGCCGGAGTTCACTTTAGGTAAAGTCGCCTGTGTTCCATAAAATTATAAAAAACCGCCATTCGAAGCCTTGTTGGGCGGATTGCCCTTTCCCGTTTTTGCAACTGGCGGGATTACTTACGCAAAGGTCATTAATTGTGAATGATTCGAGATATCCCCTGATTGTTTGGTCGCGTGGAAGATTGAAGAGTTTTAATTGTGAGAGGTGGATGATGGGGCCGGCATCAATGACAACATCACTCATCCGATAGCCCCCATTTGATGTCTTTCAGGACAAATCTCTTTTCCTCATCCAAACGTTTTACCAGTTCGGGACCAAGCAGCCTTAGTGCCTTTTTTGGGGAGATCTTCCCTCCAGCATATTCATCTAAAAATAGTCTTCTGGGCAATCAAATATGATTCTTGGGATTTTGATTCCAATGGAAACCTTCTCCCAAGTAGTACTGTCTTTTCTTTTAAAATTTCTAATGAAGGTCAACCTAACCGACCAGGGGGATCAATCCCATCTGGTTTTGTGTTTGGTGGGTTATTGGTGACACCTTATAGTATGCCTCAACCTAATCCCGTTCCCGAACCCGCCACCATGCTTCTTATTGGGTCTGGGTTGGTTGGTCTGGCAGGGATAAGGAAAAGGTTTAAGAAATATACACACGCTCCAATTTCAACAACAAAAAGGCAGAAGCGAATTCGTTTCTGCCTTTTTTGTTACGGGAATCAATGAAGTATAATTATTCTCTTATGTAATCGTCAGATTAAATTTTGCGGGGTCTTGTAAGAGTCTACTAATGTGCTTCAGGAAAGTATAAAAATCCTCAAGCTCCTCCTGGACGATATGATAGATTTCCTTTTCTGTGATCTCTCCGTAAAAATGTACCATCCGGTTTCGATAGCCAGCCATTTTATTGAGTGGGTCTGCTGAAAATTCGGCAGGGATTATTTTATTTTTCCCAAGGAGCCGAGGAATATCTTTATAGGAAACGGGTCTCGCGCCTGGAATTCTCGATAAAATATGAGACCCTATATCCATAACAGCCTCTAAGGCCCGATGCAGATCGTAAAAGGCGATTCGAAAATGATCTGAATTTGAATGAAATTCCTCGTAGGCGATCCCTTTGAACCTCTCTAAACTTCTGAGAGAATCCTCAATATATGAAATCCTGTTTTGCAGAACTTCCCTATTTAGAGGAACTTTAGGCTTCGGCATATTTCCCCGTTGCGACTCGATCAAAAAAATCAAGCACGGGTCTGAAATCGAGATACTGCTTAACGATAAACTCTTCGTAATCTGCGGTGAATTGAGGGTCTTTTTCAAAAAGAATCTTCCCCTCCTTAATAGCAAAATATTGAAGAGAAAGGGGGGTCGTCTGTAAAAAAACAATATCCAACTTCGAAGGAGGATATAATTCTGATAATATGCCATAGAGACCTTGATATAAGGCTTTGGTATCTTTTTCGGATGGTGATTCTTTTAACACCACTCCAATATCAATGTCGCTTAAACGAGAGGCTTTCCCAATGGCTTTCGAGCCAAAAAGATATATGACAAAAACCCCTAACTCTTCTAATTTCCTCTTAAATTCTTTCTTCATGAGATATTTTATATATCAGAGATGGAGAAAATGTCAACTCAAATAAATATCAAAACCTTTTTGACATCCGAGACAATATTTGCCATAATTTCCGCTATGGTTTGGGTCAGAAAAATAGGGGAAATAACGCTTTCCAGTTTGCAGGGTATGGGAAGGATGGGCCTTTTCTTTGTCCAGACCCTGTTCTGCACTTTCACCCCTCCCTTAAAATTTTCCTGGATCATCAAGCAAGTCTGGTTTATCGGGTATCAATCCACCCTGGTCATCTTTCTGACGGGCGCCTTTTCAGGAATGGTCCTTGGCCTCCAGGGATTTTATACCCTTAACCGTTTTGGCTCGACCGCACTGCTTGGGCCGATGGTCGCCCTCTCTCTCATTAAAGAGCTAGGACCGGTCCTTGCCGCTCTCATGGTAACAGGAAGGGCTGGCTCTGCAATAACAGCCGAAATCGGGATCATGCGAACCAGCGAACAGATTGACGCCATGGAGTTGATGGGACTCAATCCCTTTCGGTATCTGATCGTTCCAAAACTGTTTGCAGGAATCATCGCCCTCCCCCTCTTGACCGCCATCTTCGATATGGTCGGCATCTTCGGCGGATATTTCGTAGGAGGAAGACTGTTAGGGGTCGGCGAAGGGACCTATTTCGGTGAAATGGCCAACTATGTGGGGATTGAAGATGTCCTGGAGGGGATTTATAAATCTCTCAGTTTTGGGGCCATCATCAGCTGGGTCTGTAGTTATAAAGGCTATTATGCCGGATTTGGGGCTGAAGGGGTGAGCAAGGCCACCACCCAGGCCGTGGTGCTCTCATCGGTCCTGGTCCTTTTCTGGGACTATATCATGACGTCTTTGCTCTTTTGAGGCAAAAGATGATTCGGCTTGAAAATATCTATAAATCATTCGATGGATTTGAGGTGCTCAAGGGCATCTCTTTCCAGATGAAAAAGGGAGAGATTTTAGCGCTCATAGGCGGAAGCGGCAATGGAAAGAGCGTCATTCTCAAACATATTGTAGGATTGTTGAAACCCGACCAGGGACATGTCTTCATCGACGGAAAAGACATAGGTCACCTTAAAGGAAATGATCTTGAAGCGATCAGGAGCCGGATAGGATTTCTCTTCCAGAACGGCGCTTTATTCACCTCCTTCACGGTCTATGACAATGTGGCCTTTCCCCTGCGCGAGAAAACGAAATGGAGCGAAAAAGAGATCAGGGAAAGGGTGCTCAAGGAACTGGATCAGGTTGGCCTGTCTGGAGCAGAGAATAAGTATCCGGCTGAACTCAGCGGAGGGATGATCAAGCGCACGGCGTTTGCACGGGCCCTGGTCACCAAACCGGAGGTCATGCTTTTTGACGAGCCCACCACCGGACTGGACCCCATCATCGCCCATACGATTCTCGATCTGATCAAGTCGCTCCACGAACATCTCGGATTCACAGCCATCATCGTCAGCCACGAACTCTCAAGGGTATTCCAGATCGCCCATCGCGTGGCGATGTTACATGAGGGAAAGATCTGGACCATAGGGACTCCTGAAGAGATATTATCTTCAAACGATCCGGTCATCCGACAATTTATCAGCGGAGCCACCGGTGGAGCCTTCAAGTTATATTAGAGGTGAAGAGATGAAAAAATATAACATCGAATTGGCCGTGGGATTATTCGTTCTCGCTGGGATTCTCTGCCTCGGCTACCTCTCGATCAAATTGGGAAAGATGGAAGTCGTGGGAGGAAAGGGCTATGAGGTCTATGCCATTTTCTCCAATAGCGGAGGAGTGAAGCAGGGGTCGAATATCGTCATCGCAGGCGTGGAAGTGGGCCGGGTGAAGAGCATCGCCCTTGAAAATTATCAGGCCAGGGTTGTCCTGAGCCTGTCTCCGGAGGTGAAAATTCAGGAGGATGCGATCGCTTCCATCAAGACCAAAGGGTTGGTGGGAGAAAAGTATATTGAGATCACCCCTGGAGGTTCTGAAAAATTCATTTCCCCTGGGGAAAGGATCAGGGAGACCCAGCCCTCGGTTGATCTTGAAGAGTTGATCTCCAAACTTGTCTTCGAAAAAATCTAATGAGGCTTTGGGGGATAACGATGATCCAAATTTTTCTCCTTCAACTTTTTCTATTTCTCTCACTCCTTTTTGGAATCATAACCCCTGCCTTTGCAGGAGAACCCCAGGATCAACTCCGGCAGACCACGGATAAGGTTCTCACCATCCTGTCTGATCCTGCTCTTAAACCAAAGGAAAAGGTTAAGGAAAGAAGAGAGTTGATCTTAAAAGCAGTGGATGAACGTTTCGATTGGGAAGAGATGGCCCGCCGCTCTCTTGCAAGACACTGGGCGCAGAGAACCCCAGAGGAGAAGCAGGAATTCACACACCTCTTCAAAGAGTTGCTGGAGAGAGTCTACATGGACAAGGTGGAGGGTTATTCCTGGAATAAGATTTCTTATGAAGGGGAACATATTGACGGCGATTATGCGGCCGTTAAAGTCAAGGTTTTTACGGCAAAGGACCAGACCATTCAGGTAGAGTATCGGACACGGAAAAAAGGAAACCAATGGTTCGTCTATGATTTCATTGTGGAGGGAGTGGGGCTGGTGAATAATTACCGGACACAATTCAACGAGATCATTCTTAAATCTTCATACCAGGAACTGGTCAAAAGATTGAAAACCAAATCCACCCAGAACTGAACCGACCCTCTCATCAGGTGATAAAGATTATGGGGACAACGGAAAAATACAAGATCAAAATATTCCTGACAGGACTTTTGTTATGCGGTCTATTGATCCCAATGCTTCCTGGACCTGCCTCAGGGGAGCCTACGGCGTCCATCGGATATTCCCTTGACCTTTTGATCTGTTCTCAACCTTCTGGTCCCCCTCTCTTACTGGCACAGTCTTTCGGGCCCTCTTTAAAAGCAGAAGAACCAGAGTTCGAGGAACAGGTGGATACGATCCCCGACCCTCTCGAACCGGTCAACCGTCTTTTCTTCAACTTCAACGACAGACTCTACTTTTGGGCGTACAAACCCGTGGCCTCCGGATATAAAATAGTTGTCCCTGAGGATGTAAGGCTCGGCATCAAAAATTTCTTCTCTAATCTCACCTCCCCAGTCCGATTGGTCAACTGTCTCCTTCAAGCCAATTTCAAGGGCGCCGGAAACGAAACCATCCGTCTCCTTCTCAACTCCACACTGGGCTTAGCCGGCTTCCTCGATCCCGCAAGAACTGAGCTGGGGATAGAGAAACGTGAGGAAGATTTCGGCCAGACCCTCGGCGCCTGGGGGATGGGACCGGTGTTTTATGTCGAATGGCCATTTCTGGGAGCCTCCAGTCTTCGCGATGCAATTGGTTTCACGGGAGACATTCTCCTTGACCCAAAGACGTACCTGATTAAATCCATGCCAGTTGGCCTCGCCATTCGAACCTACGACCAGGTCAATGACACCTCCTTCAGGATCGGGGAATACGAGGATTTCAAAAGAAATGCCATCGATCCTTACATCGCAAAACGGGAGGCCTATCATCAATACAGAAAACACAAAATCAAAAAAAGATAAAAAATAATTGACTTTTGCTACTAAAATGTTTAGCCTTTTTTTGTCCTCTCAAATCACATCCAACCCAATAAGGAGACAATGATGAGTCCTGTTAAACTCTCTCTAACTAAAAAGAAGGAAAAAAAAGAGGAAAAGGCTGCTCCTCAAAAAGGAGTGTTAGGCCTCGAAAAGAGAAGGCATCCCCGATTTTTTGTAGAGCTTCCTCTGGATTACTCGCGAAGAGGTAAAAAAACGGACTTCGGTGGAATGGTCAAAGATGCAGGCGAAGGGGGCATTCTCGTCTACCTCCCCGAAAAGATCGAGGTGGGAGAAGTGTTAAAGGTCGAAATCTTTTTTGCAAAGGGCCTTGAGCTAAATACGGTTCAGGGAACAGCGAAGATCGTCTGGGCTGACCTCGCTGCGAAGGAAACCTGGAGAGAGCACCGGTACGGGCTGGAATTTCAATCCATGCCAAAAGGGATGATTCAGAAATTGAAAAATCTATTGAAAGGTTTAGGAGAAGACCACAAATCTTAGTGGCAGGACCTTTTTCACCGTTTCCCTCTTCCATCGAGTCTTCATATATATCACGATTTTAAACCCATGGCGCTCAACAGAAGAGTTTTCCAATTCTTTTTTCCATCGCTCACCCCTGCCTTTATGATTCGGGTGGGATGCATTGCCCTGGCCACTTATCTCATCTTCGGACATCTGCTGACTCCCTTCCAGATTAAAGGCAGCAGCATGGAACCTACCTATCAAAACGGAGAGGTGAATTTCTGTTGGAAGCTTCGCTACCTCTTTTCGAAACCCAAAAGAGGTGATGTCGTGGTCATCCGCTTTACAGGTCAGAGAATAACACTTCTGAAGAGAGTGATTGCACTCGAAAACGAAGAAATTGAATTTCGACACGGAAAGCTCCTCATCAATGGGAAAGAGCAGGATGAACCCTACCTCCAGGGTTCTTACGACTGGACCCTTCCGGCTCGCCGGGTAGAGCCTGATTCTGTTTACGTGGTGGGAGATAACAGGAAAGGTCCGATGCAGAACCATATCTTTGGGCAAACCTCTCTTACACGCATCTTAGGAGGTCCTCTATGGTAAATCCTACCAGAAATACCGGAAGACCGCTTAACCCTAAAGACAGGGTAACGAAAAAGGACCTTTCGAAAGGTCAACAGCCGATGATCCATCGCCGGGTGAAAATCAAACATGTCCTCATCGTCCTGACACTCATTGCGATCGGGGCAGGAATTTTCTTCATGCTCTTCCAAAATGAGGAGAAGAGAGTGAAGAAACAGTTTCATCTGCTCTCGGAAGCAGTCTCGAAAGAGACCGGTGAAAATATCTTCACGTTGAATCAAAAGATCAAGAAGATCGGCTCCCTTTTCAATGAAACCTGTGACCTCCATATACCAGCCCATTCCATATCAGGTCAAATGACCCGTGAGGAGATTACCGGGTATGCAGCCCGTGGCCGCATCCATTTCCGAGAACTCCATTTGAAATTTCATGATTTTAATATCACCTTCCCAAAGGAAGGTGAGGCCAAGGCCCGTCTGACCGCCAGATTGACTGGAAACACCGCAACGGGTGAGGCAATCAATGAGGCTCACGAAATTGAGTGCCTTTTAGGAAAGATTGAAAAAAAATGGATGTTTGACCGTATCGAAGTGGTCGAGGTGCTGAAAAAATAGGCTACCGCATTCTAAATCTTTGGAGCCTGACTGCCTCTTCCCCTTTTCTTGTGATTACGACAAAGTCTCTTGACACGAATCGCACATTCAATATAATTGCCCATCATATTGCTACGGGAGGGGAAAAATGGACTACCAATCTTTTGTAAACGGACAAATCGCTGAAATTAAAGCCTCGGTCAAAAACCATCTCGCCATCAATGCGCTCAGCGGCGGAGTCGATAGCTCGGTCGTCACAGCTCTCGGCCATAAGGCCATTGGGGATCAACTGAAGACCGTTTTCATCGAAAACGGCCTGATGCGGCAGGGAGAACCTGAGCGGGTGGTAAAAATCTTTGCCGATATGGGAATTCCTGTCCAGTTGGTCGATGCAAAAAAAGAATTTCTCGGTGTGCTGAAAGGTTTAACCGATCCGGAAGAGAAACGAAATGCCATCACCCGGACGTTTTACTCCACGGTCTTCGGAAAACTGGTCCGGGACACTGGTGCAAAATTTCTCTTTCACGGGACGATCCTCACCGATATTGAAGAGACCGTGGCTGGCATCAAGCGTCAGCACAACATCCTTGCTCAGATTGGAATCGACCCAGAAAAGGAATACGGATACCAGGTCCTTGAACCTCTCAAAACCCTGCGAAAAGACGGAGTGAGAGAGGTAGCAAAAATATTAGGACTACCTCCCGAGCTTGCTAAAAGAATTCCCTTTCCCGGCCCTGCCCTTGCAACCCGGATTGTGGGAGAAGTCACTGAGGAACGCCTTGCTACAGTTCGGGCAGCCACAGTCATTGTCGAAGAAGAACTTGGAGATACGGGCGCTTTCCAGTATATGGCCGTCCTCTTGAATGACAGGGCGACTGGTATCGTCAATGGAAAACGGGAATTCGGACAGATCATTGTGGTGCGTTGCATCAACAGCGTGGACGCAAGAACGGCAACGCCTGTCGAGATTCCGTGGAACAAATTGAAGAGAATATGTGACCGCATCACCTCCATCAAAGATGTAAATCGTTGCCTTTACGATCTCACGCCAAAACCGCCGGCAACCATTGAGTACATCTGAAGGATAGGAGGTCGTTTCTATTCAAAACAAACTTTTCGATCAATGGCCAGAGGATTACGATCGGTGGTTCACAACTCCCCTTGGGTTCCTTGTCAAGAAGTATGAATCTAACTTGCTTCTGGAGTTATTAAAACCCAATCCCGGGGAGAAAATATTGGATGCGGGCTGCGGTACGGGAATCTTCACTTCCGATTTCCTTTCCCACGGCTGCCATGTGATTGGAATTGATATCTCCTCGCCGATGCTCGTCCGGGCAAAAGCAAAGATGGAGAGATTTCTCTTCCAAACGGTCCAATCGGATATCTTAAGGCTTCCTTTTAAAAACGGCCTTTTTAATAAGACGATTTCAGTGACCGCCATTGAATTTATTGAAGACGCAAAAGCCGCCATCGAAGAATTATTCCGTGTAACTCAAAGAGGGGGAACCATTGTCGTTGCTTCTCTGAACAGCCTCAGTCCATGGGCTGAGCGGAGGAAATCCAAGAAAGACCATTCCCTTTTCCAAAAGGCAATCTTTAGATCTCCTGATGAACTGTTATCCCTTGTTCCTATTCAAGGGATAGCCAAAACGGCAGTTTATTTCCGAAAGGAAGATGACCCGGAAAAGGCCCAAGAAATTGAAAGAGCGGGAAGGGAGATGGGTTTAAACACAGGAGCCTTTGTTGCTGCTCGATGGGAAAAACCATAAAAGAAGCGGGGAAATTATGGAAGAAAAGAAGAAATTATCTGTCATCATTCATCACTGGATAGAGCATAATGAAAGCCATATGACCGAGTATCAAAAATGGGCTGATAAGGCAGGGCAACTGGGATTGGGATCCATCCAGACGAATATTCGGAAGGCTATAGAAAACCTCAATCAGTGCAACCTCAGCCTCAAAGAAGCCCTGAAAGAGCTATAAAACAGGATATCAGGATACCAGGTTACCAGGAGACCAGGTTTTCCTGATACCCTGATATCCTGATGTCCTGGTATCCTGTCACGGAGTTGCTATCTTCTTTCCTAACTCAAAGGCCTTTCCTTTAATCTTTTCATTTTTTTCTATCTCTCCCTTTGCATAGGCAGAGGCTTGAACCGCGGGAAGTAATTTAAGTTCAGCGAGTTTACAAGTCTCTTTGAAACTATGGACAATGGGATCGGACGTATGGACATCTGGAGCTCCACAAACAGTGATCAGGCCGATCTTTTTTCCTATCATCTTCGGTGCATAGGCTTTGTGCCAGGTCCAATTCCCATCGAAAAAAGCGCACCAGCGGTCCAGATAGGCTTTCATCTGCGATGTCATCCCCCAAAAGTAGAGAGGAACACTATGAATAATGGCATCGGCTTGGAGAATCTTCTTATGAATCTCACCCATATCATCCCGGATCACGCAAATTCCTGTCTCGTTGCACTTCTCACAATCGAGACATCCCAATATCTTCTTTCGGCTCAGGGTAATCTTCTCCACTCTGGCTCCCATCTCCTTTGCTCCTGCCAGAGCCTGATCCAGAAGAATGTCGCTGTTTCCTCCCACCCTTGGACTTCCAAGCACGCCCAGCACTTTCATAGCTCTCCTCCGTTTATATAATATGATCTGGCTTATAAATCTTTGGCCTCCCAAAGTCAACCCTTCGACTCCACATAAAATGATGAAGATTGCTCAAGGTTGACCCTGAGAGACAATTCTTCACTGCGTCTTCAAAGAAGCGGTTTACCTTCGACTTAAGGCTTCGGCGAACTCAGCCGAGCCGCTCGGGCCAGGGGAATTACCGCCGAATGCGTCAACCCTTCGTTCTCTCCGACCCCTGTTCTCTCCGACCCCTTGACACGCTGTTTTCTATTTAGTACAAACGCAATAAATAATTTAACCTGTAGGGCAAGGCTTAAGCCTTGCCTGCCTACTGCAGGCAGGCTTTAAGCAACCCTAAAGGGTTGCCCTACAAAATATTTAATGTGCTTGTAATAGTACGCTTCACTTCAAAGTTAGCCATCCTGTATCGAAAAAGAGCCCATGAAAAAAAGTGGAAAAAAGGACAAGATTCCAGAAAAGATCGGTCCAAAGAAACAGGAGGGTTGTTCTTTTGGTTGGGAAAAATTGATCGAGATGAAAGAAAGTAAGATTCAATTTTTCGCTGGAGACGGGTTTAAACGTTTGCGAATATTGGACATGGACGAGAAGACAAAAAATCTCCATATGGTCTGTGAGTTGGGGAGAAAAACGTGGCCACTTCATTTCGATAAATTGGAGGAACTGCACGACAAGATTCACGAAGGTAAGATTAAACTGATCCCTTATGAGATCGATCGCCTGATGCCCACCTGGGGAAACTTCATCACCGGTCTATTTAAATACCTGGGGTGTGAGTCGAAAAAATAGTATTAGCGCTCAAAAATATTGTTACGGATTACGGGGTATAGAGGGTGACAAGGAGCTCACACTTCTCGTCAGAAATATTTCTAAGTTTATGCTTGGTTTCAGATTCCCGAGGGAAACACCCTTCTTCGTCAATCTCATGCGCAATAGGAGCCAGCTCAGCCCTTACAAATTCTCGAACCATGCGCCTGATCTGTCTCTGTTTGGGTAAAAGGTTAAAATCCAAATTAATCACCTCAACTTTGATTTAATTTTTCTTGAATATCATAAAAGCATAATATTAAAATATCAATGAGGGCAAAATATTCATCAAGGAGTCAAAATGAACTTGATCGAAGAGATAAAAAATACCCTCCGGATGGAAGTCAGGCCAAATTCGCAAGGATTAGAATATCTGGAAGCCGTTTTTCGAAAAAGTGACGTTGGGTCGCTCAACTCTTTATTGAGAAAATATTTTGGCACAGAAATAAAACCCCATGGCAAAGAAATAATCCTACCACCCATCATTCAAAAATTGGTCGATTCCATTGGAGGCCTCCGGCCTGGACAATTTTTAATTTACAAACAAGAGAATCAATTGGTAACCTACACGGCCCTCTGGCCATGGGAATCCAACCCAGAAAAAATAACATTAAAAACTGGGGTATGGAAAATCGACCCAACGAACTTTTAAATTCTTCCAAGATCTTAGATCTATAAAAAAGAAGAGGTTGAGAAATCATCTCAACCTCTTCTTTTTATTTGGTGCCTAGGGCCGGACTTGAACCGGCACGGTGGGGGGCCACCGAGGGATTTTAAGTCCCTTGCGTCTACCAATTCCGCCACCCAGGCTTAAACATCCATTGTTCGTTGTCCATTGTCAGTCGTTGGTTAATAATTTAAATCATGATTTATACTCTTTGACGATTTTTGTCAAGATATGTTATTCATTGATTGCAGTGATTCAAAATCAGATGACAACGAATGAAGGAGAAAAGTATGCGATCGGATCGAATGAAGAAAGGCATTGAAAGGGC
>VGSD01000008.1 GCA_016875155.1 Deltaproteobacteria bacterium
ATATCACTGTACTATTGGTAGCCTTAGCTGCAAAACGCTCCGGACATGAAGATAAAATTCGTTTCGTTAAATCATTCATCCCTACCCTCTCCCGAGAGGCTTCAAAAACAATTTCGTGAAGCCCTATAAATCTTCTTTAATTTTTCTATGAGCGTTTCTGGTCTGATCACTTCGCCATTGGTCTGGCTGAGAGAAATCACTTCGCAGGGGACATACTTTTTTACTTCTCCTGCGACCTGTCCAAAATTCATCTCCGGGACCATGATCTTTTTCACTTTTTTTCCCACGTCTGCCACAGCTTCGTCTGGAAAGGGCCAGAGCGTCTTGAGCCTCAACATCCCAACCTTATAGCCATCTTTTCTCAAATGCTTGACTGTATAAAGGCTGGTGCGCGCTGTAAATCCATAGGCAATGACGGCAATCTCTGCATCCCCGAGGAGATAGTCCTCTGTTTCGATAATCGCTCCCTTATGGTTTAAAATCTTTTTATTGATTCTTGCGACGAGTCTGACGTGGACGTCTGGATCATCCGTTTTCCGGTATCCATGCCCATCATGAGTGGACCCGGTGACGGAGAGGTGTTCTCCTTCGCCGAAAGAAGCCATGGGAGGTACCCCATCTTCCTCTGCTGAATCAAAATAGGCACTGCCCATCTTTTTATTTCTGTCCCAGACCTCCACCTTGGAATCAACTCGAATGGTTTCCCTGAGATGGCCAACGGCTTCTTCCGCCATCACCATGGTCGGAACACGGTATTGTTCACTGAGGTTGAATGCCCGGATTGTCAGGTCGTACATCTCCTGTGAAGACCAGGGGGAAAGGGCGATCACCTGATAATCGCCATGAGAACCCCATTTGGCCTGCATGATATCTCCGCTCCCAACCTTGGTGGCCTGGCCAGTACAGGGCCCTGCCCTCTGGACATCGGCGATAACACAAGGGGTTTCAGTAAAGGCAGCATACCCAATCGATTCCTGCATCAGGCTAAATCCTGGGCCGGAGGTGGCGGTCATGGCTTTGGCGCCTGCCCAGGAGGCTCCGATCACAGCGGAGATGGAAGCGATCTCATCCTCCATTTGAATAAAAACGCCTCCAACCTCGTTGAGGCGGACAGCCAAGCGCTCCATCAATTCACTCGATGGAGTGATTGGATAGCCCGCATAAAACCGGCACCCTGCGGCGATGGCCCCTTCTGCAGCGGCTTCATTACCTGAGAAATAATAAGTCCCTTTTGGGAAAGGGGTTTTTATCCATCTGGAGGGCATGTTTTATCCTTTGGTCGGCTCCCAACAAAAGAGAAGAGGGGTTTGCGTCATTTGAGATTTCTGTGTGTTTTTAAAAAATTATAAAAGAAAATTCTTGACAAATATTAAATTAAAAGGGATAAATAAATCAATAGGTAAGCGGAGGAGGTGATTGGACTATGGCTTGCGGGACAAAGGCATGCGGGAAGACGAAAAAGACAGCTAAGAAGCCGAAGTCTAAGAAGAAATAGCTTTGGAAATGGCATTAAACCGGCTTCTGATTTTTTTTCTTGACAACATTTGGGAATTCTGTTATTCGATTGTCCTAATATTTATTTTTATCCAAGTAAGAAGTCTTTAAAGAAGAACACTGAATGAAAGGAGGTGAAGGTAATGAGGAGAATGGTGTGTATCTTTTTGGCATTGGCGATGTTGGCGATCTTTTCTTTCGGATGCGGAACTGCGGGAGATACAAAGATTAAATGCCCAAAATGCGGCGCCGTATTCACAGTGGATGAGGGCTTAGCCGAAATCCAGAAGAAAGGCTTCTAATTCATTCCTAAGAAGCTCAATTATCCTCTAGAGGAAAGAGAATAGTTTAGTTAGGGAAGAGCAAATGCTCTTCCCTTTTTTTTCTAACCAATAGAACAATTCTAATCACAATGGATGTAGGGCAACCCTTCAGGGTTGCGTTGGTTTGAGCAAGGCTCCTGCGGCAGGGCCTTGCCCTACGGTTTTTCTCCCCCCTGACTTCAGAAAGAGAATTTCGCTAAGGGATTTTCTATATTGAGAATGGCAGAGGAGATCATTCCTCCCAGATGCTTCGGAATCAATGCAGAGAGTTCATGGATGATCTCATCAGCCCGTTCTTTCCCCACCTCACCCAACACATCAATGGGCAGGAAGATATTTCTCGTCTGCTCGGTAGCCTTGTCCTTGTCGCATTGACGCCAGACCCAGTTCCGGGTCAATACCTCAGCATCATCCCGATAGACCAGCTCTCCTTTTGGCACGGTGATCCTCTCTCCGCCCCCCATAGGAATAAAGGGCTCCCATCCCTCTGCAAATCGGAGGTAGATATTTCCTTGAAGCGTATCCAGATCATGCCCTCCCATGGGGATCAGGTACTTCAAAGAGATGCTGTTATAGAGATCGACCAATGGATTGATTCTGGGGAAAGGGTCGCCTTTGAGGACTCTTCGTGCCATGGATTCCACAGAACTTGGAAACTTGCTTCCCGAAATGGAGAGTTTGGCAAAGGCATTTCTCCAGGGTTTGATCCTGGGATGATCCTGAGCTTTATCCCCGGCGAAGTTCTTTTTCAATGCTTCAACGGCTTGTTCAAGGAGTCGGTCAATTTCGCCATTGGGACGGGTGTTGTCCAGGCCCGTTGCCACGACCATTCCGATCGTGAGATCAGGCAGAAGATCGAAGAGTTCCTTCTGGATTGAAAAAAACATTTTTTCCTCCTTTTACCTCTCAAGACTCATAAGGAGCATCGTGGGATAATTCCCCAACTAACACTCCTCCCAGAAAAAGTCAATTGATCCATGTTTAGTATGTCTTGACGAAAAAAGCCACTTCCTTTATAGTGACCACCGATGGAGATAAAACCGACGATCTTAGTGGTCGACGATGATCCAGGAGCCAGACAATCTCTCGAAGTCATCCTTGAAGATGACTGCCGCGTCCTCAGCGTAGAAAGCGGCCCGGAGGCCATGAAGGTTCTTCAGGGAGAATCCGTTGATCTTGTCCTTTTGGATGTAAACATGCCCGATATGGATGGCTTAGAGGTTCTTCGAAGGATCAGAGAGCAGGAAGAAGAGGTGGACGTCATTATGGTCTCTGCACTCAATCTGGCCCGAAAGGCAGTGGATGCCATACGATTGGGCGCCTACGACTATATCACCAAACCTTATGAACCCGAAGACATCCTTTCGAGCGTCCATCGGGTCCTCAGCAAACAGAAGCTCCATAAAGAGTTGGATTTTCTCCGAAGAGAGGTTGAGGCCGTTCGGGGATTCGACCAGATTATCAGTCAGAATAAGAAGATGTTGGAAATCTTTGACCTCATCAAAAAGGTGGCTTATACCTCTACCCACATTTTGATCACCGGTGAAAGCGGGACGGGTAAGGAACTGGTAGCACGCTCCATCCACCATCAGGGGAATCGAAAGGCCGGCCCTTTTGTGGCCATCAATTGCGCGGCCATTCCTCCCGAATTGATGGAAAGCGAGATGTTTGGCTATGAGAGGGGAGCGTTTACCGGCGCCCATACGCGAACCATTGGGAAATTTGAGCATGCCAATCGAGGAACCCTCTTCCTCGACGAAATCTCTACATTGAGGTCCGATCTTCAGGCAAAACTCCTCCGGGTCCTTCAGGATAAAGAGATCGAACGGATTGGTTCGAACCGACCCATCAAGGTTGACTTCCGCGTCATTTCAGCAACCAATATGAACTTAGAAGATGCGATCGCCCAAGGGAAATTTCGCCAGGATCTCTATTTCAGAATCAACGTTGTTCCCATCTCCATTCCTCCCCTTCGGGAGAGAAAAGAGGATATCCCTCTTCTGGCTCAACACTTCCTGAACAAATTTAACATTGCTTTTCATAAAAAGATTTCAGGGTTCTCTGAAAAGACGTTGGATGCCCTTTGTCGATATCATTGGCCTGGAAACATCCGGGAGTTAGAAAATCTTATCGAAAGGATTACCGTTCTATCCAAAGACAACAATCCGATCCAGCTTAAGGACATCCCATTTGAAATTTTGATCTCACCAGATCAAGACATCAAGGGGAAAGTGTTTCCCAAGACAGGTCTGATCCAAGCCAAAGAAGAGTATGAAAAACGGTTGATCCTCAATGCCCTTGAAAGCACCCAGTGGAACCAGACAGAGGCTGCTAAAATTCTAAAAATCAGCCGGAACTATTTCCTTCGGAAAATAAAACAGTTTGGCATTCGTATAAAAAAGGTTAATTAACACCCCATCTAACTGTAATCTATTTTTAAAACTGTAAACAATCGTTTGCAGTTTTAACTCTCCTTATTAAATCAAAGGGTTCTGTCCATTTCTTTCCACATATTCCATTTCACTGTTAACAGCTGTTGGCAGTGAAATGAGGGGGAGCCCTTTTCCTTCCCGAGAACGACCCCTTTTAAAACTTCTTTAAGAATGAATAGTTAGCAGCCGTTTGCTCAAAACATATTTCATTTTTCGTTCTGGCATTGGGCTTGCTAATTATTAATGTTGTTAAATAGCTTCATTCCTCTCAACCTAAAACCATTAAAAAGGAGGTGATCCCATGAAGAAGATCGCAATCGAGTTGGTCATCATCGCATTGTCAGTGGTGGCCTATGTCCTGCCGGTATTGGCAGATAGCGGCGGTTGGTAATTCGAATCCTCATTTTCGTTCTTTCACAAAAGGAAGCATACCCAGATGATGGCTATGCTTTCTTTTTTTAAAAAACCTTTGACATCCTTTCTCTTTCCTCCTATAAATATTTTGAAAAACTCTAAATTTTCTGGAGGTTCCATATTAAAATGTGGAGGAGATTGTATTCCCTCTTTTTTTATTCCTTATTGATACCATTATTTCTTCTTCCTTCACCTGTCAATATTTTTTCAGAAGAGAAGAGAATGGACCCTACTAAGACAGGAGGGATTTATAGAAGACCTCTTGAATTTAGTCCAAAGACTTTCGATCCTGCGTTATCTGTAGAAATGTATTCAACAACTATAATTCAACAAGTGTTTGATGGTCTCGTTCAATTTGATAAAGACCTCAATGTGATTCCTGCCATCGCTAAGTCGTGGAGGATTTCTCCGGATGGCCTTAACTATACCTTTTATTTAAAAGAGGGTGTTAAGTTTCATAATGGAAGAGAGGTCACTGCAACGGATTTTGTCAATTCATTCACTCGTATCCTCAATCCTGACACCAAATCCAGTTCATCTGATTTTTTCAGCCGAATCCTTGGGGCAAAGGAGTTCATAGAAACAAGATCAAAGGAGGTAAAAGGTCTTATCGCTTTAAATAAATTTACCCTTAAGATTATTCTTTTAGAACCTTATGCTCCATTCATAAGTATCCTCGCAATGAAAGGAGCCAAAGTCGTTCCAAAAGAAGAGGTTCAAAAATCAGGAGAATATTTTGGAAAATCACCCGTGGGGACTAGGCCATTTAAATTCGTTTCGATGAAAGAAGGAGAAGAGATTGTTCTCGAAGCCAATCCCGATTATTTTGAAGGAAGGCCTTTTCTGGATAAGGTCGTTTTTAGAATCTTTCATGGAGCACCAAGGGAAAAGATATTAGCGGAATTTAAAGAGGGAGGCCTGGAAGAATCTTTTATTCCTCCGGGGGAGATAGAGGAAATCCTGAAGCAAAGACAATATTCTTCTATTCAAAAACCTCTTCTATCGTTAAGATTCTATAGTTTTAATTTGCGAATCAAACCTCTGGATAATATTCGGTTGAGAAAGGCCATCAATGTTGTCATTGATAAGAAGTCTATCATTTCTGAAATTCATAAGAATCAGTTCAATTTGGCAAAAGGAGTTCTGCCTCTTGGAATGCCCGGATACAATCCCGAAAGAGAACCTTACCCATACAATGAAACTCTCGCCAGAAATTATTTATTCGAATCTGGTTATGGGAAAAATGGTCCTCCCATCGAAATCTGGAGTGCATCGAAGTCCGAAGCGGCCCAGAGAGAATTAAACGAAATCAAATCCAAATTGAACAATATTGGGATTGAAACCACTCTTCATTATGAAACAAACTGGCCCAATTTTTTATCAATGGTGAGGGATAATAAGTTTCCCGTTCATATCCACGCCTGGTATGCGGATTTTCCTGATCCGGACAATTTTTTGGGTACGCTCTTCCATTCAAAATCGAAGTACAATTATACAAACTACCATAATCCGAAGGTGGATCGACTTCTCGATCAGGCAAGGGCGGAGAGGGATTATCTCAAGCGGATGGAGATGTATCGAAAGATCGAGGAGATGATCCTCGATGATGCACCCATTGTGCCGATGGTGAACCATCTCTTCCAGATGGTCTATCAGCCCCATGTCAGGGGCGTTGAGGTGAGCGCCCTTGGCGGTCCTTATATTCCGATGAAGAAGATCTGGCTGATGAAGTGATGGATTTCAGAAAAAACTCCCAATCCATTCGTCTCCGGACAAGACTCATCTTTTACTCCACCATCATCCTCCTGCTCGTCATGGCCCTGGTCATTATTCTGGTCGAAAAGAGGCAATCCGAAACGATTCAGGAGGAGGCGCGGAAACGGGGCGTCACCATTGCCAGGCACCTGGCTGCAGTAAGCACGAACGCGCTTCTCACCTATAACTATATTGTCCTTAAGCAGAATGCAGAGAGGGTGGTTTTCGAGGAGGATGTCTTTTACGTCATCATCCACGATAAAGAGGAGAAGGTAGCCGCTTACAGTCAGCATGATGAGAAACAGGGGACTATCCTTACGGACGAAGTGAGTCAGAAGGCCATTAGTGCCAGCGACCTATTCATCCAACCGGTTCTCCATGGAGAAAGAGGAATCAGAGGCCTGGATATCTCCATGCCGGTCTACATCAAAGAATCTCAGGAAAAGTGGGGGACCATCCGGATTGGCCTCTCCCTGGAGAGAATCTCTTCTCAGATTTTAAAGACACGGCTCAATCTCTTCCTCTTAGGAGGAATCGCCATCGTTTTCGGTATCCTCGGATCGATCTTTTTTGCCAGACGCATCACCCAGCCCATCTCCGCATTGGTTGGGACGACGATCGCGGCCGCAAAGGGAGACCTCGATCAGGTTATCGACATTCATACGCGGGACGAGATCGAAGAATTGGGGAAGAATTTCAATTATATGATCCAGCAGGTTCGTCTCCATCGAGAGGAGTTGGAGGACCGCCTCCGGCAGATCACCTCCCTCAAGGCTTATACAGATAACATATTATCTTCAATGAGCAATGGACTCATCACTGTGGATTCGGAGATGAAGGTCGCCACCCTTAACGGGAGGGCAGAGCAAATTTTAGGGAAGAAGAAGGAAGAATGCGCAGGCTTTTCACTGCCCCAAGCATTCGGGGACCAACATCCCATTTATGGCCTAATGGCTGAGACATTTGCGAAGGACCGAGGGATCTTCCGGTCCGAAATAGAGTTGAAAAAGAATGGGGAATCGGTGTGGTTGACCGGAAGCACATCGGTCCTCACCGATGGAGAGGGGACGAAAATTGGCGTTTTGGCGGTTTTTCAGGATATCACCGCGATCAAAGCCCTCGAGGAGAAACTCCGACAGGCAGACCGGCTGGCCGCCCTAGGAACCCTATCGGCAGGGTTAGCACATGAGATCAAAAACCCTCTCTCTGCCATCAAGACCTTTGTCCAGCTTCTCCCCAAAAAGATGGAACAGCCCTCCTTTATGGAAAAGTTTAATACGACCGTTCCGAGAGAAATCGACCGAATCAATCAATTGGTGGAGGATCTGCTTGAGCTGACCAGGAGAAGAGTGCATCCTTTTGTCGCCCTGGATGTGAATCATCTCATCCGTCAGGTGATCGATCTTCATAGTGAAGAGATGCGAAAGAGACAGATCCGTTTCGAAGACCAGCTGGACAGGACTCTTGCTTCCATTAAGGGCGATCCAGAAAGGCTCTATCGTGCCTTTTCGAACCTCATCATCAATGCAATCCAGGCGATGCCGGAGGGCGGATCATTGATGGTCTCTTCCAACCATGATCTGCCTTCCTTCGGGATTCAAATCTCCTTCAGGGATACGGGAATCGGAATGGATGAGGAGACGGCGAGGAATCTTTTTAATCCTTTCTTTACCACCAAGGATAAAGGGGTTGGCCTCGGGATGGCCCTCACACATAAAATCATCGAAGACCATAAGGGAACGATTGAGGTGATAAGCGAAAAGGAAAAAGGGACCACTTTTGTCTTGAGGCTACCTGTAATCAAAAATTAAGATTGCCAACAATCGTTAACAGTTCGTAGGATCATTCCTTAATAACTTCATTTTCTATCCAAGCGATAACCCATTAAAATTTAAGGAAAATAATTTAAAATGAGCTTGAAACCCTTTTGGCATTCCGTTTGCTAAGTGTTTTTTAAGTTGAAATTTTTCTTCCACAATCCAGGCTGGGTTTAAGAAGAGGAGGGTGGAATGTTTTGAATTGAGGAGGGGGAAAATGGAACACCTTTCAAAACGAATTTTGGTGGTAGATGATGATCAAGGGATTTTAGACTCCTTCGAGGTTCTTTTGGGCGACCGCTATGACCTTGTCATGGCAGACAACGGTTATGAAGCCCTCAGGATTATCGAAACCAAACCGCCTCATCTGGTTTTTTTAGATATCAGAATGCCGGGCCTGGACGGATTAGATGTGCTGAAAAGGCTTAGGAAGGATCAGAAAGAAATGGGGGTCGTCATCATCACGGCCACCCGTCGGGAAGAGACAGAGAGGGAGGCGAAATCCCTTGGGGCCATTGATTTTCTGATGAAGCCACTCAATATCGTTGAGGTGGAGAGGATTACATCACAGGTCCTCTCCTAATGGTTGAAGAAGGGGAAGGTTGGGATGAAGCTACAACGGGACACAAGAAAAGGGGATCGATATGCAAAGAAGAGAAAAGAAGCGGATGAGAAGGGAGTCCATCTTTTAGATTCTGGAATCGATTACCGTACTTTATTGGAGCATATCCCAGCGGTCACTTATATCACCGCTCTTGATGAGACAGGAAGCCGGCTCTACATCAGCCCCCAGATAGAGGCCCTGTTGGGTTTTCCATATTCTGAATGGTTAACCCAACCCCAGCTCTGGTTCAGACAGATCTATCCTGACGACCGAAGGCGTGTTTTAGAAGCGTTTTACAAAAGCCATGGAAACGGACAACCATTTCGAACCGAATATCGCTTGATCGCCCGTGATGGCCATATCGTCTGGGTGCGCGATGAAGGCATGGTGGTGAGGGACGAATCCAGCCATCCGCGTTTCATTCGTGGTTTCATGTTTGATATCTCAGAACTGATGTGGACCAAAGAAGCGAATCAGAAGAGCGAAGCGAAATTTCAGGCCTTTTTTGAAGGGATGACCGTTGGTATCGCCCTGATCAATATAGACGGGAGGATTATGGAAAGCAATCAGGCCCTTCAAAAAATGTTGGGCTACAGGGGAGAAGAACTTTATGGGAAAATTTTAAATGAACTCGCTCACCCAGAAGATGCCACCCGGGATCTGGAATATCATCAGAAGCTGATGGCGGGCGAGAGAGATCATTATCAAATAGAGAAACGTTTCCTTCGAAAAGACGGAGAGATCGTTTGGGGTCGCCTCAATGTTTCTCTTTCGCCTGGTTTGAGAGGGGCCTCTCCATGCACCATCCACATGATTGAGGATATCACCGGATGGAAGCAGTTGGAAATGCAGTTTCTTCAATCCCAGAAAATGGAGACGGTGGGCCAGCTGGCAGGCGGCATCGCCCATGACTTAAATAACCTCTTCACCATCCTCAGTGGTTATAGCCAGCTCTCACTGCTTGAAATCAGCGATGATCATCCATTAAGAGGGAATCTGGAAGAAATCAAAAGGACCACAGAACGTGCAGCCCAATTGACTCACCAACTTCTGGCCATCAGTAGGCGACAGGTTCTGGATATGAGAGTGCTTGACCTGAACAAGCTTCTGAAAGGTCTGGAAATGATGTTACGACGAATCATCGGTGAGGATATCGAATTGATTCTGGATCTGAAAACCGATCTCGGAAAAGTAAAAATAGATCCTGGGCAGACCGAACAGGTTATCCTCAATCTGGTCGTCAATGCGAGAGATGCCATGCCCAATGGCGGGAAACTCATCATTGAAACTCGTCATGTTGAACTGGATGAACCCTATGCCCAATCTCATTTCAATGTGATCCCCGGTCGTTATATCCTGCTTGCCATAACCGATACAGGATGCGGTATGTCGCCGGGAGTCAAAGAGAAGATCTTTGATCCGTTCTTTACAACCAAAGAAAAGGGGAAAGGGACAGGATTAGGGCTTTCTACAGTTTATGGGATCGTGAATCAGAGCGGAGGTTACATTTGGGTCTACAGCGAACTCGATCAAGGGACGACATTCAAAATCTATTTGCCATGGATCGATGAAGAAGCAGATGATCTCACCCGCCAAGAGGAGAGAGGCGATTTTCCGAGAGGAGACGAAACCATCCTCTTGGTGGAAGATGAAAATTCATTGCGAGGCTTTACCGCTAAAGTCCTGCGAGATCAGGGCTATAAGGTCTTGGAGGCGGCCAATGGAGATGAAGCAATGAGATTATCCCGCGAACCCGCCCATCAGAAGATAGACCTCGTGCTTACCGATCTGGTGATGCCACAGATGGGAGGGAAAGAGCTGGTTGAGCAGTTCAAACTCCTTCACCCCGGCACCCGAATCCTTTTCATCTCTGGTTACACCGATGGAGTCATGATCCATCAGGCCTCCCTCGTACCCGGAACCCCTTTTTTACAAAAGCCCTTCTCCCCCATGGAACTTGTAAGAAAGGTCCGGGAGATTCTGGATCAGTAAAGTTTCTCTCGGCCTTATTGAAACTCCACCATCTCATCTCTTTCCATAGACCTTGACGGGGAAATCCACAATTTTATATAGTGAAATTGAGATAAAAAGGTAAGTATCTGGTGTCAGCAATGAGGTTGCTTCTTCAACTTGCATTAATTTTTATCGTTTTACTAATCTCTGAAATCGAAAGTTATCCCCAGCCTTTATTCGAGGTCACAAGAGAAGCCTTTTGCAGGGAGGTTCGGGATCGCGAACCCCAACAGCCATTTTCAGACTTTGCAGAGGTCAGAAAAGGGGATGGCCTCTTTCTCTGGATGGAAATCAAGGCAGGAGAACGGGCTCTTACGATGCTGGAAGCCAAAGGGGAGTTACCCATCTATCATGCCTGGGCATTGGAAGTCAGGGTGCTCGATCTGATCAACATCGGGATTACAAAGGAGAGGTGGCTGGAACAGGCCGATGCGATCAGAGGTGAAGTCAACCGGAGAGGCTTCTTCACATGGAGGACTCAGAGTTATAAGAAAAACCTGAAAGAAGGGCGCTGGTATGTATCGGTGCTCGATGCCAATAAGAAGCCTGTTAAAAAATTAGGCTCAGGTACGGAGGTTTTTCGTCCGGAGATCGTGGTTCAATTTATCAAGTGACCCCCGACATGACGCTCTCCGCTTTTTGCGGTCAAGGAGGAACATGCGATGTCAAATCATTTTAAGGAAACCCTACAAGAATTGATCCAGCAGGTGAGCAGCGATCCTTCGCTTCCTGCGGATCAGAAGGTCAAATTTCTCGGATCCCTTCAGAAACTGGCAACCCCTCTTCAATCGGATCGGTGGATTTATCGTCTGGTCGTGGCTTTCCTCGGTCTGACCGTCCTTTTGACCATCCTCGGAGGATTCTATTTAAGCATTAAGACCGCAGCCACCATTCCCGAAGGGCTGATCGCATTAGGTTCAGCCGCGGTCGGCGCACTGGCAGGGTTGTTGGCCCCATCTCCGATGAAATAGAGAATAGGATTTGAGATGACCAGGACGAAATCACTGCCCATATGGGAGGCAACTTCTATCGGGTTCTTCAAAGTTGTATCGGTTAAAATAGAATTAAAAAATCAGAGAAAGGGAGATTATGGAAAGGAAACTTTCTTCCAGGAGAATTCAGTATTTGAAAAAGGATTATTCGAGGGGGTTTATCGAAGATGTGGGTTATAAGGCGGTGAAATATCAAAGAGGATATCTGGAGTCACGGTTGAAGATATTGAATCGCCATCGTCAGCAGGACCACTACATCCATGCCGGAGTCATCGCCACGATGGCTGATCATACCGCAGGGTATGCTGCCTTCAGCCTTGTTCCGGAGGACCATCGCATTTTGACTATCGAATTTAAGATCAACTTTCTCCAGCCCGCTTACGGAAAAACCCTCATCTGTAAATCCCGGATCCTTCGGGAGGGAGGTCAGATTCTGGTGGGAGAGAGCGAGGTGTTTGATCTGAGGGCTGGCAAAGAGGAACTGGTTGCGAAAGCCATGGTGACGTTAAGATCCATCCATCAGAGCAAAATCAAACCTGTGAATCTTAAATAAACCGATGATCCCCAAGCCATAGGATTTGTAATTTTCCAGAGCCATTAATAAAAAGGGCAGAACGATTAGGTTCTGCCCTTTCTTAATCGAAAGTCTCCGTGATTACTTACTCATTAAATAGTCGTGGATCGAATTGGCAGCCTTTCTTCCGGCGCCCATCGCTAAGATAACGGTTGCCGATCCTGTGACAATATCTCCTCCTGCCCAGACACCGGGTTTGGAAGTCTTCCCGGTCTCGAGGTCACCTACAATGTACCCTCTCTTGTTCAATTCAAGCCCTGGTGTGGTTGTTGGCAGAAGCGGATTGGGTCCCGCGCCAATGGCAACGACTGCCATATCGCATTCGAGCTGAAATTCCGACCCTTTAATCGGGACGGGCCTTCGCCTTCCTGATTCATCTGGTTCTCCCAACTCCATCTGGAGACATTCGACACCAGTGACCCAACCATTATCGTCTCCTAAGAACCTTATCGGAGCCGTGAGAAGGTAGAACTGCACCCCTTCCTCCTCGGCGTGGTGAATCTCCTCAATACGGGCAGGCATCTCATCTCTGGATCGGCGGTAGATGATACGGACTGTATCCGCGCCCAGGCGGAGGGCGGTTCGCGCTGCATCCATGGCCACATTTCCCGCTCCGAAAACCGCCACGTTCTTTCCCAGGGCAATGGGTGTGTCATATTGAGGGAAGAGATAGGCTTTCATCAGGTTGGATCGCGTCAAATATTCATTGGCTGAATAGATGCCACAGAAATTTTCTCCAGGAACATTTAAGAATTGTGGAAGACCGGCCCCCAGGCCAAGAAAGACCGCGTCATATTCCTGGAGAAGTTCATCCACTGTCTCAATTCTTCCAATGACACAATTACATTCCACTTTTACGCCTAACTTCTCTAAGTAATTAACCTCGGCCTGAACAATATCCTTGGGAAGGCGAAATTCTGGAATGCCATAGATCAGGACACCCCCGGTTTTATGGAGGGCCTCAAAGATCGTCACCTCATGCCCTTTAAGGATTAAGTCCCCGGCCACGGTTAATCCCGCGGGGCCGGACCCTACCACTACCACCTTCTTCCCTGTGGCAGTTGCTTTTTCAGGAATGAAGACCTCTCCTTTATCCCTCTCCCAATCGGCCGCAAATCTTTCCAGACGGCCAACGGCAACAGGTTCTTCCTTCTTTCCGACAATACAGACCTTCTCGCACTGGTCTTCCTGCGGGCAGACACGACCGCAGATGGCAGGAAGACTGTTTCGTTCCTTCAACTTCCGGGCCGACCCGATAAAATCTCCTTCAAGAATGAGTTTAATAAAGGCAGGGATATCGATCTCCACCGGACACCCCTCAATGCATTTCGGTTTCTTACATTGAATACAACGGCTCGCCTCAAGCTGGGCCAATTCAGGCGTATATCCAAAGGGGACCTCATTAAAATTCTTGGCCCTCGCGTTGGGTTCCTGCTCAGGCATCTTCTGCCTTGGAATTTTCGGTTTCTCTTTTTTCTCTTTCTCTGCCATCTTCATCCCCCTTATCTTCCTATCTCTTTAAATCGATCCATGGACGCCTTCTCCTCAGTGAGATAGGCCCTCTGCCGCTTGACCAGCTCATCATAGTCCACTTCATGGCCGTCAAATTCAGGGCCATCCACACAGCAGAACATGGTCTTGCCTCCCACGGTCACCCGGCAGGCTCCGCACATTCCTGTGGCATCGACCATAATGGGATTCAGGCTGACCATCGTCTTCACCCCATATCCCTTTGTCAACTTGCACAGGAACTTCATCATGGGCACTGGTCCGATTCCCACCACCAGTTTTACTTCTTTCTGATCATCGAGGATTTTTTTGAGCACATCGGTCACGAAACCATGATGACCGTAACTTCCATCATCGGTTGTCACCCTCAAGTCATGACTGGCCGCCTTCATCTCGTCTTCGAGAATGAGAAGGTCTTTGGTTCGAGCCCCGATGATGGCAATCACATGGTTCCCAGCCTCTTTGTAGGCTTTGGTGATCGGATACATCACGGCCACGCCTGTTCCGCCTCCCACGCAGACTACGGTTCCAAGGTCTTCGACGTGGGTCGGCTTTCCAAGGGGTCCGATAATATCCTGAATCGCATCTCCCACATTGAGGGTTCTCAGAAGAGCAGTGCTCTTTCCTACGACCTGAAAGATCAGATCGATGGTTCCATTCGACGGGTCTGTTCCCCCCATGGTCAGAGGAATCCTTTCCCCTGTCTCATTGGCCTTCAAGACAACGAATTGGCCTGGCTTGGCTTTCCTGGCAATACGGGGCGCATCCACCTTGAAGTGGCAGACCGTATTCTCAGCCATCTCTCTCTTATATGTGATCTTATGCAAAATCCCCCCTCCTTTCTGATAAATATTTCACAAAGTCTGCTATTATATAAATCACCCCAAAAATAATGTCAATTCTTTTAATCATCTTTTTTGTGGGAGTGTGCTCTGAAAAACCCATATATGCTCCCTCGATTGCGCAGATTCTAATGATTTCTCAAAGTGTTTCTTTTCTGTGTAATCGGTCCCCAATCGGTGTAATCAGAGATTTCAGGACTTTTTTAGAAATCTCTTGGATTTAACTTGACAGACGATTAAGTTTCGATTATAAAAGATGGAATTCCTGCGCCATTGAGACTAATCTCCGGAACTTAATAAAAAGTTTTTGGGAACCCCCAGAGGCTCTTTAGGAAGTCTTGGGGGTTTTAAATTAAAGAAGGAGGAAAATGATGAGCCAAAAACTTT
>VGSD01000009.1 GCA_016875155.1 Deltaproteobacteria bacterium
TTCAGAAGGTCATCGCTTCCCTCACCCAATAACGGGGTCAGGCTTGCAATATTGCAATTTATTTGGTAATTATCCCTTATGGCCCGAAAGCCGAGAGTTCACCTATCTGGGGCGCTGTATCATGTTGTCCTTCGTGGTAACAGCAGCCAGACGATCTTCTTTGATGATAAGGATCGCAATCATTTTTACTCCCTTGTCCAGGAGGGGATCGAACGCTTTGGTCACCGCATCCACGCCTTTTGTCTAATGAACAATCACGTTCACCTAGCAATTCAGGTAGCGGGGGTCTCGCTTTCTCGAATCCTCCAGAATCTCAGCTTTCGCTATACCCGGTGGATCAATTGGCGCCTGGGCCGCTCAGGGCATCTTTTTCAGGGACGTTACAAGGCGGTTCTGGTAGATGAAGATATTTACCTAAGGGAGCTTGTCCGCTACATCCATTTGAATCCGGTAAGGGCCGGAATGGTCAAGGAGCCAAAGGATTATCTCTGGAGTGGCCATCGTGCGTATCTTGGTTTTGAAACGATTCCCTGGCTAACTACGGAATGGGTATTGTCCCAGTTCTCAGAACGACTACCCAATGCTCGCAGGGTTTACGAGAGATTCGTTTTAGACGGCAAGAGAATAGGACATCAAGACCAATACTACAGGGGAGTTGGCGCGGACAGTCGCATCCTTGGAGATGACAACTTCATCAATCGTGTTTTAAGTCAGAAAGAGGCCATATCGAGGCGAAAGATTAGTTTAGATAAGGTTCTTAGGGAGGTTTGCAGGTACTATCATATAGGGGAAAAAGATTTGGCTTTACCTGGAAAAGATCGGAACTTATCCGAAGCCCGTGCAATGGCTGCCTGGTTGGTTTCGGAGTTAGAGATTTGTTCCCTTGGAGAATTGGGGGAATCGACAGGGAGGGATATAACAACCTTAAGTTCGGCGGGGAAACGATTGCGGATAAGGAGCAAAAGCGATTTGGAATTAGCCCAGAGGATGAGGGAATCGTTGGAAGCTGTTTCTTAAATAACAAATTGCAATATTGCAAGCCTGACCCCAGGTTTTACAAACTGAGGAGTTTTCGGGCTTCAGACGGGGTGGCGATCTCTCTTCCAAATTCCTTGGAGATGCGGATGATCCTTTCAACCAATTCGGCGTTCGTCTTGGCCAGTACGCCTTTTGAATAGTAGATATTGTCCTCTAATCCGACACGGACATGTCCGCCCATGGTCATGGCGACCATCGCCATGGGGAGCTGTCCTGTGCCGATACCGATGACCGACCAGGTGGAGCCTGCGGGAATGATTTCTGATAGATGGAGAAGCGATTTTGTTGTAG
Source organism: Deltaproteobacteria bacterium (assembly GCA_016875155.1). Next base: position 1,330 of record VGSD01000009.1, read on the forward strand.
CGGACATCCCACCCAACACCCCCAGGACAAATTGAAAAAGGAGTGGAGGTTTCAAAAGACCTTGTTCCAAAAACCGAGTGCAGGTATCAACCATTCCAGCCTCAAATACTTCCAACTCGGGCTTAATCCCCTTAACCAGCGTCTCTCTGGCTAAGAGCTCTAAAAATTCCGGTGGATTGAGAAAAACATTCTGCCTCATATTCACAGAACCTGCATCAAAAGAGACTAGTTCCGGATTAAAGGCCAGAGGGACAAGTCTCTCGCGAAATTCGAGATTTCTCCCTGGAATACCGCTTGTGGTCAGACAGAGGATGGCATCCGTCTCACCCCGAATACGGTCCACTACCTCCTTAAAAATAGAATAATCCTGGGTCCCCAACCCGGTCTTCGGATCCCTGACATGGATATGGAGAACCGAAGCCCCTGCCCTCCAAGCTTCAATGCCGGATTGTGCAATCTCCGCCGGGGCAATGGGGATATAGGGCGTCTGCTGCCTTGTGATACGGGAACCTGTAATACCCACCGAAATAATCAGTTTGTCCATATGACTTGCCCTATTTTTTCATTCCGAATTCCGCAATCTGAACTCCGAAATGCTTTTAAAAGCCTTCTTCAGAATTTCGATGATCTCATCGATCTGATTTTCTTCAATAATAAGCGGAGGACCGACCATCACCATGTCGCCATTGACCCCATCCACAAACCCTGTTCCTGGGTAGAGGATCAGGCCATTTTCAAAGACCGAATCGATCACTCTTTCGGTAAATCGTTCAGTCCTGGGAAAAGGCTCTCTTGTTTTTTGATCTTTGACAAACTCGATGGCGGCCATCAACCCCCTGCCCCTCACATCGCCCACAAAAGAAAAACTTTTCAGTTCCTCAAGTCTCTTTAAGAGATAGTTGCCCCTTTTGGCACTCTGCTCCACAAGCCTCTTCTCTTTGATAAACTGGATAACCGCTAATCCTACGGCACAGGCAACCGGATGATGAGAAAAGGTATGGCCATGGACAAACCCTCCTGCCCTTTCCTTTAGCCGCTCTACAAATTCACTCCTTGTGATCATGGCTGAAAGAGGGAAATAGCCACTGCTCATCCCCTTTCCCAGAACCATGATATCCGGAGAAACATTCCAATGCTCAACAGCAAACCACTTTCCTGTTCTACCCATTCCGGTCATCACCTCATCATCGATCAAAAGGATTCCAAAACGGTCGCAGATCTTCCTGATCAACGAGAGATATCCCTCTGGAGGAACAAGGGCTCCGATTGTTGCGCCTCCAACGGGTTCGAGGATAACTGCTGAGATCGTCTCTGGTCCCTCCATCTGGATCACCTGCTCAAGCGACTTTGCACACTCGAATTCACACTGAGGATAGACGAGGTTGAAGGGACACCGGTAGCAGTAAGGGGGCGGAAAGTGGGGAAAGTCGATTAGGAGAGGAAGATAAGGCTTCCTCATTCCGATGCGACCAGTCAGGGAAAGGGCACCCAATGTATTTCCATGGTAACTGTGCCATCTGGAAATGACCCGCCATCTCTGGGAGTGGCCCGATTCCAAAAAAAACTGCCTTGCAAATTTGATGGCCGCTTCAATGGACTCGGAGCCGCCAGAGAGAAAGTAGATCTTTCCCAGGCCCTTGGGTAAAATCTCTCCCAGAGCTTCTGCATAACCCTCAATCGAATGAGTGGTAAATTGGGTCCCGTGGACATAACTCAGTTCGCCCATCTGTTCCATCATCTTCTGAAGGATCTCCTTCTGACCATGTCCGACATTGACAACCAGTGCACCACCCGAGCCATCAATATATTGCTTCCCATTCTCATCATAGAGATAGATGCCTTCTCCGCGAACGGCTAATGGATAATCCCTTCCTAACTTCCGATAAAAAACATGCCCTTTGGGGTAACTGTAATGTTTCATGTTCGATGCCTTCTCCTAATGATTCATGGTCACTTTCTCATCCGAAACAACATTTATCTACCTTTTCTTTCTCCTCTTTTCAAGAAAAATTTAAAGTGGAGGATAAGTTAAAAAAGGAAGTTATTGTCGAATCGATCGTCAGGATTGTCGAAATTAATTCTTTCCTTAAAGGTTTATCCTTGTCTGATGACCATGTTCGGATTTTTTTATTTCCTTCTAACCTATTAATAAAATTTAAGAAATGGCTGACAGCACCAAAGAGAACTAAATGAATTTTAAAAATGAAATAATTGGCACGGCAGTTGCTAATAAAACAGTAAAATTAACAAGGAAGGAGGTGAGACGAATGAAAAAGACAATGATTGCTTTGGGATTGATTGCAACCATGCTCTTAGGGGTAACCTATGTTTATGCTCAAGGACATGGAATGGGTCCTGGACATAGAGGAATGCACGAATCTTGGGGTCCTGGAAAGGACCATCCCTTGACACCCGAACAGAAGTCGAAATTCCAGGAATTGCGCCGGAAGTTCAGAGAGGAAAATGCAAAATTGATGGGCACAATGGTAACCAAAAGAATTGAGCTCCAATCGCTGTGGACGAATCCGAAGACTGATCCAAAAACAATTCTCGATAAGGAAAGAGAATTGAGGGACCTTCAAAATCAGCTGAAGGATAGTGGTGTGCAGATGAAGCTGGAGGCGCGGAAGTTTCTGACGCCTGAGCAGATCGAAAATTGGAAGCCAGGCATGGGAATGGGTCGCGGTCATATTAAGGGTTGTTGTGCTGAAATGGGTTATGGACCGGGAATGGGCCGTGGTCATGGAATGATGCAGTAACCTCAATCCTCCTCTAACCTGACAAAAGGGGAAGGGAAAAAACCCTTCCCCTTTTGTTTTTGGACGACTTGGAGGTTTGACTTTTTAAGCCTGTTTCGATATGGTTAAAATAGGTCCTGAGATAAGATGGGCTGCAAGATGACATTTAAAATAACGGCCTTTTCTCTCATTCTCATCTTCCTCCTATCATTCTCCTCCTATGCTCAACCGATGGGGATGAAGCCCTGGAGGAAAGATTTCCGTTGCGGGAGGGCATCAGAGCTTAACCTCTCTCCCGAACAGGCAAGGGGACTCAACCTCCTTCAGCAGACCTATTTCCGAGATTTGCAACTCCTTCGGGCTCAACTCATCACCAAGCGACTCGAATTTCGAGAACTACTCACCAATCCCGCCGTCAGAATGGAATCCATCCGGATGAAATATATTGAGGTGACTGAAACGCAATCCAAAATGGAAGAGAAAGCCATTGAATACCTCGTCAGGGTCCGGAGTCTCCTATCACATGAACAACTCAAATTCTGGTGCCCTGAGCAGGAGTTTCCCGCTTTTCAGCGAATGATGCCAGGTCATAGCCCAACGGGGCCCATGGGCCCCAAAAGAACCTTACCACCAGAAGAATAGGAAGGGATACGGATTGCCCGGGAATAGAAAGAGGATAACCAGAAGTTTCTCGCCTGTCTATCTTGCGGTCTTTTCCGGAATCATTCTCATCATTCTGATCATCAATGGCTTTCTTGAAATTGACCGGACCGAAAAGGGATTCTATCTTCTGCTTGAAAGGGAAGCGACTGTCCTCATCCAGCACTTTGAAAAAAATATTCAGGAGACTCTCACCTCCCTCCAATTTTCCCAGGATTTTTTCGGTATGGAGGAAGGGATTGCCGAATATCTCCTTGAAGCCCTTCGCCGGATAGACCAGATTGACAGCCAAAACCCTCTGAGCCTCTCCGATATCCAATCGCTCACCGAGCAATATTCGGTTACTTCCATCGGACTTTATGATTCGAAGGGAGACCCTCTCCGGGCCTGGCCTGCGACCTCTTCCATAGGAAAACGTTCATTTCTACGGGAGATCGTTGAAAAGAGACTTTCTGTCGCCATCGACCTCTTCGAAAGGCCCCTGACCGAAGGAAACCTCTTTACGATCGCCATCGAGAGGAAGAGTGCTTCGGGCATCATTGCCCTTCAGCTCAACGGAGCACAGATGAAACAACTCCTTCGCCAAATTGGGGTTCAGAGAGCAATCTCCGACCTGGGGCTCAGAGAGGGAATCCTCTTTATCTCTGTTCAGGATGCCAATCTTCTCACCCTTGCCCATACAGATACTTCCCGGATTAGGAAAAAGGAAGACGACCCCTTTCTGAAAAGCGGGCTTCAAAGTAAAAAAGCGGTTTCACGTCTCTACCGGACCGCCACAGGGGAGGAAGTGTTTGAGGTCATCCAGTCTTATTCGATGAAGGATCAACCAGCAGGTCTCATCCGCATTGGATACTCCTCCGGAGAAATCATTCCCCTTCTCAGCCAGATCAAAAAGAGTGTAGCCCTTTCAGTCTTCTTCTTCCTCATCCTTGGAATCGCTGCCACCACGCTGATATGGGTGAATCAGAACCGGCATCTACGAAAGATGGAGGAGTTAATAGACAGGATCCGTCTCGCAGAGAGGCTTTCTTCCCTGGGTCATTTAGCGGCAGGGGTGGCCCATGAGATTCGAAACCCCCTCAATGCCATGGGTATGGGCCTCCAGAGGCTCAAGAGGGAATTTCTTCCTCTGGACGAATCGAAGAGGGAGGAATACCTTTCGTTTGCAGAACTCATCCTTAAAGAAATCCGGAGGGTCAATGAGATCATTGAACAGTTCCTGACGCTCTCCCGGCCCTTTGATCTCAAGAGGAAGGAGGGTTCTCCAGGAGAACTCCTCAAATATCTGGTTACCCTCTTTCAAGAGGAAGCAAATGCCCAGGGGATCACTCTCAGTTTGGAAATAGGATCTGATCTCCATTCTCTATGGATGGATGATGAGAAGTTGACACAGGCATTTATCAATATTATGAAGAATGGAATGCAGGCCATGGACAAGAGCGGAATCCTTAGGATTGAAGCCCGCTCTTTGAAGGATCGTATCGAGGTCGTCTTTTCGGATTCAGGCGCCGGAATTCCTGAAGACCAACTGGAAAAAGTCTTCAACTATTACTATACGACAAAGGAGAAAGGAGTCGGATTGGGGCTTCCCATTGCCCACCGGATTATCGAAGCTCATGGGGGTCAATTAAGAATAGAGAGCAAGGTGGGCGTGGGCACAAAAGTACTAGTAAGGCTACCTATTAAAGAGAGAGTGATCAGTAAGTAGATTTACAAGGACCTAAAGTTTCAAGTGAACTAAACTTTAGGCATTTTAGCTCACTTTAGCTCACTCTAGGCACTTTTCAAATGGAAAAAGCTAAAATTCTGATTGCCGAGGATGAGAAGACCCAGAGGGATCTCCTTGAAGGTTTTTTAAAGAAGGAGGGTTTCTCTGTGGAAGCCGCATCCGATGGGAAACAGGCCATTGCGAAGATTGAGGGAACCTTTTTTGACATTGCGTTTCTTGACTACAAGATGCCTGAACTCGATGGTCTTCATACACTTCGTGAAATCAGAAAACGCTTTCCAGACCTGCCGGTGGTGATGATGACTGCTTACGGAACAGTTGAAACGGCAGTGGCCTCAATGAAAGAAGGCGCAATCGACTACCTGACCAAGCCGATTGACCTCGACGAACTCCTCCTCATCATCCGGAAAGTCCTGGAACGTTCCAACCTGATCAGGGAGAATGAGGATCTTAAGGCAAGGTTGCAGGAGCGATACACCTTTCAGAATATCATCTATGGCAGCCCTAAAATGGAGGAGGTGATGGGGCTGGTCGCCCGTGTTGCTCCCAGTCAAGCCACGGTCCTCATCCGTGGTGAGAGCGGGACAGGAAAAGAGTTGATCGCCAATGCAATCCACTATGCCAGCGCCCGTTCTGAAAAACCTTTTATCAAGGTGAGTTGTTCTGCCATCCCTGAGACGCTCCTTGAAAGTGAACTCTTCGGCCACGAAAAAGGATCTTTCACCGGAGCCATCCAGAAAAGGACTGGCCGTTTTGAAGAGGCAGATGGCGGCACCATTTTTCTGGATGAGATTGGGGAACTCTCCGCTTCCACTCAGGTCAAACTTTTGCGGATATTGCAGGAGAGGGAGTTCCAGAGGTTGGGCTCCAACCTCACTCTCAAAACCGATGTGAGAGTCATTGCGGCCACACATCGCAACCTTGAAGAAGCAATGAAGAAAAGCCTTTTCAGGGAAGATCTCTACTACCGGCTCAATGTGATCTCCATTCTTCTTCCGCCCTTGAGGGAGAGAAAGGAAGACATCCCTATTCTGTTGGACCATTTTCTAAAGAAGTATTCGAAGGTCAATCAAAAAAAGATCCACGATCTTTCAAAAGAGGCTCTGACGATTCTCTTACGCCACCCCTTTCCTGGAAATGTAAGGGAACTGGAGAACCTCATTGAACGGGCTGTTGTCCTCTGCCGTGGCGAGGTGATTACCACGCAGGACCTTCCCTTCCATTTGCAGGAAGGGCCTTCTGAAAAACAGTGGGAGTTTTCAAGAAAAATAAAAACCCTTCCGGATTCTCTTGAGGAGATCGAGCGGGATATGATCGTCAATGCCCTCCATCAACATCAGGGCGTCCAGACCAGAGCTGCTGAAAGCCTTGGCATCAGCGAGAGGGTACTGCGTTATAAGATGAAGAAGTATGGGATCAGGCAATAATCGTTCGGAGTTTAGAGTTCGGAGTTCGGAGACTTAAAATGACCTATTATCGTTACCAGTTTGGATATGGGTTTCCGCCCACCATCAAGAAACTCATGATCGTAATGGGAGCGTTCTATCTCCTCCAGATGGTAGTAACCAAATGGATCAACTTCTATCTGGGCCTTGTTCCGGTGCTGGTCTGGAAGAAATACTTTCTCTGGCAACTCTTTACCTATATCTTCCTGCATGGTGGACTCACACACCTCCTCTTCAATCTCCTCGCCTTATGGATGTTCGGGGGAGAGTTGGAAAATTATTGGGGGACGAGGAAGTTTTTGTTTTACTTCTTCCTCTGTGGAATCGGCGCCGGCCTCTGCACGGTCCTATTCATGCCCTATCAAATGATCCCTGTGATCGGAGCCTCCGGAGCCATCTATGGAATCCTGTTAGCTTTTGGCTGGCTCTTCCCGAACCGGCCCATCTATATCTATTTTCTCTTCCCGATCCCCGCAAAATATATGGTGATCCTCTATGGCCTGATCGAACTCTTTGCCTCCATGGAGGGAACAGGGGGAGGCATCGCCCATCTCACCCACCTTGGCGGTCTACTCTTTGGGCTCATTTATATGGCCTATCCGTCCATTCGGCAAAAGATTCGTCGTGAATACTATAAACGCAAGTGGACTCAAAAGGACCCGAAAAATAGGAATTATTATCATTAAATCATAAGTTGGATTTTTTCTTATCGGCTCCACAATGGAACCTAATTCCGCAATCCGCAATTCGCAATTCGAAATCCGAAATAGAATCTTCATTGGAACAAGTGGTTATAACTATCCCCATTGGTGGAATGGAGTCTTCTATCCTTCGGACCTCCCGCAGAGGAAGTGGCTCGAATTCTACGCTGAATATTTTAACACCGTCGAGCTCAACGTCACCTTCTATCGTCTGCCAAAGAAGGAAGTCTTTGAAGGTTGGTATAAACGGACACCGAAAGGTTTCTCCTTTGTCATCAAGGGAAGCCGGTTCATTACCCACATCAAACGCCTCAAGGACTGCAGAGAACCACTCTCCCTCCTCTTTGACAATGCCTCTCCACTAAAGGAAAAAATGGGAGCTGTGCTCTGGCAACTTCCCCCACGGTTTAACTTTCAAAAGGAGACATTAGAAGAATTTTGTGTCCTTCTCTCAACACTTCCTCGTTCGAAACTTCTCCGTCATGCTTTTGAGTTCAGGGATGAATCCTGGTTCTGCCAGGATGTTTTCAGGATACTTGAAGAATTCAAATTCAGTTTTTGTATCGCCCATGGCTCAGGTCCTCCCTTGATAGACCGGATCACAGGTGATTTCGTTTATCTTCGCCTCCATGGAGGAGAGGTCCTCCATGGTTCCAGTTATTCAGAAAAAGAATTAAAGGGATGGGCAGAAAAAATCGAAGGGTGGATGAAGAAGAAAAAAGACGTATTCGTCTATTTTAATAATGATGCCTATGGCTCTGCCGTAAAGAACGGCCTCACCTTGAAGAAACTGGTCGGTGGAAACCGGTCACACTAAATTAAATCTATCAACTCTTTGCTGCAGCATTTAAATATAGATTTTCGGCCAACCTTCTCCCCGTCGCTGTCTGAAATTCCTTTGCCACTAACGATTCAAGTTTCTCCCTGTTACGTAAGACTCCGTTCTCCTCAATTTTAACTAACCACTCCGATTCATAAAGGAGCTGGAAGTTTAGAGTCTCTTCTTCTCTTGGGTGTTGATGATGGCCGATGATATCACAGATCTCTTCGATCACCTCAGCCTTTAGACCGATCCTTTTCAATATATCCTTTGCAATGGGTGGCCCCTCGATCTCCTGAAATTCCGCCGAGGAGTTTCCATGTTTCTTCTCTGCCTCGTAAATCCCAATATCGGCCAGATAGGCACTTCCCAGGACAACCAGAGGATTTCCCCCTTCTCCTTTGACCATTTCCTCTGCAAAGCGGGCCACTTTCTGGGCATGGTGGACCCGATTCACATCCTTTTCAAAATACTTTTTCATCGCCTGTGAGAACTTCTCCTTGAACCGATTCCTCTGCAGTTCTTTTTTCAACTCTTCTAACTCCTGGGGGATCACACCGATGCATTGCTCTCCATACTCGCACCACTGGGCGCAGCCAAAATCTAACCGGGGGTTGACGATCTCCTCGCCGCAGCGGCACTTCCTCTTCACATCGTCCTTGAAGAACTCAATCGTCCTGCCACACTTCAGACATTGTATCTCAAACACATCCTCCGGCTTCCAAAACCTCGAATCCTGCCCTGGACATTTCATCTTGATCGTCTCCTTTCCCCCGTTACCGCCACTCTTCAACGGGATTCCGTTTTGGGGAAGACCTGAAAGGGGTCAATCCCCTGTTCATCTTTGAGTCTCAATGATTCGAAACTCTGACCTGTTTTACCTACAACTTAACACCATCCTCCCTACTCTTCCTTGACTTAAATCAAATCTGTCTTTTTTTGAACCTAACCCCTCGTAGACAGGCAGGGGCTGAGTATGGATAGAAATTTTTCAGCCTTTTTACAGGCCCATCGTCCTTATAAAAGTTGAAAATAGGACATGGCTAAATAATCTATTCATATCAATAGGTTGTAATGCACCTCTCTTTTAAGTGAGCCATGTTGTCAAAGAAGCCTTCCTTTGAGACTTTTTCCACTTGCAAAATCGACTATCATATGTTAACAAAAATTCTATTTGACTAATTTTCAATGGGTGCCCTCTGACCAGAGGGCACCCAAACCTGCGTGCCGAAACATGGTACTTTGGTGTGCTGGCACGAATGATGAAGATGACGAATTTCACGAATGGTAAAGATTGGTTCTACATTCGTGTGTCGGTACGACAGTCGTTCCGACTCATTCGCTGTGATTCGTGTTATTCGTCTCTATTCTCAAATGAAGGAGGAAGAATGGAAAAGAAACGGAGGGGTCAATGTCAAATGTAACGATGAAGGAACTTCTGGAGGCTGGGGTTCATTTCGGTCATGAGACCAAACGATGGGACCCAAAAATGAAACCCTACATCTTCGGGGCAAGAAACGGGATTTATATCATCGATCTCCAGAAGACCGTCCAGCTCTTCAAGGAGGCTTATCAGTTTATAAAGGAGGTGGCTTCCAGGGGCGAATATATCCTTTTTGTGGGAACGAAAAAACAGGCGCAGGAGACGATTGTCGAACAGGCTAACCGGTGCGGGATGTTCTATGTGAACCATCGCTGGCTGGGTGGAATGCTGACCAACTTTCAGACCATCAAGCGATCGATTGACCGGCTCAATAAGCTGGAAGCGATGAAAAACGAAGAAATCTATAACCTGCTCCCTAAAAAGGAGGGCCTCGAACTGGAAAAAGAGAGGGCACGGCTTGAAAAATTCCTGGGGGGAATCAAAAATATGAATCGCCTTCCTGGGGCCATCTTCGTCGTTGACCCTAAAAAAGAGAAGATCGCTGTTCATGAAGCAAGGAAAATCGGCATTCCCTCGATAGGTATTGTCGATACCAATTGCGATCCGGATGATGTCGACTATATCGTGCCTGGAAATGATGATGCCATTCGCGCAATCCAGTTATTCGCCTCTAAGATAGCGGATGCCGTGATCGAAGGAAAACAGGTCTATGAAAAGCAGCTCCAGATGGAGGGGGCTAAAGAGGAAAAAGAAGCGGCCTTGGCTGCGGCCAGTTCCCCTGGAGAGATAGAAGTTGAAGAAGGTGTTGAAGGTGAGGAGGAGGAATAGGATCTAATGGAAATTTCGCTTGAACTGGTAAAAGATCTGAGACAGAGGACAGGAGCAGGGATTGTAGATTGCAAAACCGCACTTCAGCAAGCGGGAGGAAATATTGAAGCCGCCATTGATTATTTGAGAAAGAAAGGGTTGGCAACCGCCGCCAAGAAGGCCGGTCGAATCGCCACCGACGGTCTGGTTGCTTCATATATCCATGCAGGTGGGAAAATGGGGGTCCTGGTGGAGATCAACTGCGAGACCGATTTTGTTGCCAAGACTGAGGACTTCCAGGGTTTCGTAAAAAATATGGCCATGCACATTGCCGCTGCCAACCCTCAATTCATCAAAAGAGAGGACGTGCCCCAGATGGTTCTGGATAAGGAGCGGGAGATCTACCGAACACAGGCGCTCGACTCTGGGAAGCCGGAAAAGGTCATCGGCAAGATCGTCGAAGGGAAACTGGAGAGGTTCTATTCTGAGGTATGCCTGCTCGAGCAAACCTATATCAAGGATTCCGATCTTACAGTCAAAGAAGTTCTCGATGGGATGATCGGAAAACTCGGAGAGAACATCGCCATCCGCCGTTTCGCCCGGTTTCAATTAGGGGAAGGATTGTCCTCTCGGTCATAAGTCATTTCAACCACGCATGAAAAAAATTCCTTATAAAAGGATCCTCCTGAAGATCAGCGGAGAAGTTTTAACCGGCGAAGGAGGTTATGGGATTGACCCTTCGGTGATTATGAAGATCGCCGGAGAGATCAAAGAGGTGAAAGCCCTCGGGATCGAAATGGCTATTGTCATTGGAGGGGGCAATATCTTCCGGGGAATCGCCGCCAGTGCCAAAGGCATGGACCGAGTCTCCGCAGATCATATGGGGATGCTGGCCACCATCCTTAACGGCATCGCTCTTCAGGATGCCCTTGAGAAGATGGGGGTTCAGACCCGGCTTCAAACGGCAATTGAGATGAGGGAATTGGCCGAGCCTTTTATCCGCCGAAGGGCGATACGTCATCTCGAAAAAGGCAGGGTGGTCATTTTTGCCGGGGGCACGGGAAATCCTTACTTCACCACGGACACCACGGCCTCGCTTCGTGCAATGGAGATCGGCGCTGAAGCGATTCTGAAGGCCACCAAGGTCGATGGGGTTTATGACTCTGATCCCATGGTCAATCGCCGGGCTCGTAAATATGATGAACTCACCTATCTCGATGTCCTGAAAAAACAGTTGAAGGTGATGGACGCGACAGCCATTTCCCTCTGTATGGACCATCAGATCCCCATCATCGTCTTTAACCTGAAAAAGAAGGGGAATATCAAACGGGTCATTTTAGGGGAAAAGGTGGGGACGAAAGTGAAAGGATGAACCATGGAGGATAAGATCTACACTGACGCGACGTTGAAGATGGAAAAGACCATCATCGCTCTCAAAACAGATCTGAATAAAGTGAGGACAGGTCGGGCCTCGCTCGCCTTACTGGATGATATCCGGATCGATTATTATGGCACCTCCACCCTTCTTAACCAGATGGCTACCCTCGCCGTTCCCGAACCCAGGCTCATCACCATCCAGCCCTGGGACCCGACCACGATCGGGGAAATCGAGAAGGCGATCCTCAAGTCGGATCTCGGCTTAACACCCATGAACGATGGAAAGATCATCCGGATCAATATCCCCCGGCTGACAGAGGAGCGACGGAAAGAGTTAGTCAAGGTGGTTAAAAAGATGGGTGAAGCCACAAAGGTGGCCCTCCGCAATATCCGGAGGGATGCGAATGATCAGTTAAAAGGGCTTGAAAAGAATAAGAAGCTCTCACAGGATTTGCTCCACCAATGGATGGAGAAGATTCAGACCTCCACCGATAAATATATAGAAAGAGTGGATGGTGCTCTTTCCGCTAAGGAAAAAGAGATTCTTGAAATATAGGACTTGATTTTCCATTGCGGAAGTCATATGAATAATCCGCAATCCGGATTCCGAAATCTTAAAATTGAGAAAAGGGGGTGAAAAAATGGCTTATTCAATTACCGATGAATGCGTAGCATGTGGCACCTGTGCAGAGGAGTGTCCGGCAGATGCGATTGAAGAGGGTGAACCCTATACCATCAATGAAGAAAAATGCACGGAATGCGGCAGCTGTGTGGAAGTATGTCCGGTCGAGGCGATTATTGAGAAATAGGATGGAGAGGGGGAGTCACCCTTCCCCTTTCCTCCCTCTCCCTTGGCTTTCCTTCTTTGTGAATCCTTCTTTTTCAAAAACCTTTTCCCCGTTGATTGAAAATCTACCAGTGATATGGTAATTTTAGTTAGAGTTTGTATGAAAGACTGGGCTTCAATAACATGGAGGCTACTGTTCTGATCAACCATGGAAGAAATCGATAAAGAAAAACTTCCCCGCCATATTGCCATCATCATGGATGGAAATGGCCGATGGGCCAAAAAGAAGAATTTGAACCGAATCAGCGGACACATCAAAGGAGTCGATGCAGTAAGGGAAGTGGTCACCTCCTGTCGAGAGCTCGGGATCAAGGTCTTAACCCTTTACGCTTTTTCGAAGGAGAACTGGCAAAGGCCGAAGGACGAAGTAGCGGCATTGATGGGATTATTAAAAGAATATCTCCTCAAGGAGCGTGAGGAGATGCTCAAAAACAATATTCGACTCTCTGCCATCGGCAGGCTGGAAGATCTTCCAACCGATGTCCTGATAACCTTGAGGGAGACGATCAAAGAAACAGAAAAATGTGATGGGATGATCCTGAATCTGGCATTAAGTTATGGTGGCCGCTCTGAGATTCTTCATGCAGTTCGTGAAATCATCTCCGATTTGAAAAAAGGGAAAATCCGAGAGGATGAGATCGATATGTCATCCTTTTCCAACTATCTCTGGACCAGAGAGTTACCCGACCCTGACCTGCTCATCCGGACGAGCGGTGAGTTTCGAATCTCTAACTTCCTTCTCTATCAAATGGCCTACACTGAGCTCTATCTGACCGAAACCCTCTGGCCAGATTTTAACCGGGAAGAGCTCCTTAAGGCGATTGCCGATTACCAGTTAAGAGAGAGAAGGTTCGGCCTGACCAGCGAGCAGATCAACGGACTCTGAGAATAAAGTTTAGAGTTCGGAGTCCAGAGTTCGGAGTAAAAAAAATTAAAATATTTATGGCTCCGAACTCCGAACTAATCACTCCGAACTACCAAAGGTTAGATGGCCAAAATCGAAAAAAAGAAAGTCTGGACGGCGCTCCTTCTCATCCCCCCGCTCGTCCTTTTGATTGCTCTGACGCCTTCACTGGTCCTTACCCTGATAGTCCTCATCATCACGCTTCTCGGG
>VGSD01000010.1 GCA_016875155.1 Deltaproteobacteria bacterium
GGCAGAAGACCAATATCTTTAAGATCTCCGAACTGGGGCTCGTGGAGATGACCCGGAAACGGACGAGAGAGAATATCTCCAGGGTCCTCGGAGAACCATGCCCCTATTGCGATGGTGCAGGTCATGTCAAATCGAAAGCCACGGTCTGTTATGATATTTTCCGTGAAATCGAAAGAACAGCTTCTGAACTGGGAGGCCATAGCATCATGGTCGAAGCCCACCCAGATGTGACAGACCTCCTCTACGAAGACGAAAGGGCGAGGGTCGAGGAATTAGAGAGAAAGTTGAAAAAGAAGATCGTGATTAAGGCCAAGTCAGGCCTCCACCAGGAGCAGTATAATATTATCGAAGTTTAACAGGTTGCTGAAAAATGACCATCTGCTGCGTTTCCCTCATCCTTCGTCGTTGCGGCGTACCGCTAAGTACGCCTCACTCCTCAGGATTTCGGGGGCATTGCATCTGGCCCTTTTTGAGCAACCTGTAAAGGCAACTTTTTAGGTAACTAGTTAGGGCAAGGAGATAGTAGCTAATTTAGAGGTAATATAAAAATGAACAAACTTTTTGAGACGAGCAGCATCAACAGCATGACATTGTCGAATCGTTTTGTTCGATCGGCGACATGGGAGGGAATGGCTACTGCTGATGGAGCAGTTACCTCAAAATTGATTGAAACAATGACAGCCTTGGCTAAGGGTGAAGTAGGGTTGATCATCAGCAGTCTTGCTCATGTGCGTCAGGATGGTCAAGCCGCTCCCTGGCAACTTGGTATTTATAAAGACGACCTCATACAGGGACTTCAGGAGATGACAGCCGCTGTCCATGACAACAAGGGTAAAATCATCATCCAACTGGCCCATGGCGGACACCTTGCCCCTAAACAACTGACCGGAAAAACACCACTTGTTGTATCGAACTTTGAAGGACTGGCTTCTTCGCCCCGACAGGAACTGGCTCAACAGGGTATCGGAGAAATGGTCAGTGCTTTTGCCGAAGCTGCCCGGAGAGCGAAGGCAGCCGGTTTTGATGGGGTTCAAATCCACTCTGCTCATGGCTACTTGCTCAGCCAATTCCTTTCCCCTGCTTTTAATAGACGAAACGATGGGTATGGAGGAGAAGCGGGCAATCGTGCGCGGATTCATCTCGAAATTTATCAAGCCATCCGAGAGGTGGTGGGCAAAGATTTTCCTATATTGATCAAAATGAACAGCAGGGATTTCATTGAAAATGGTTTGAATCTGGAAGATTCCATTCAGGTTGCCAGACTGTTGGCAGATGCCGGCATCGATGCCATTGAATTGAGCGGAGGTTTTATTACAGGCGGCAAACTTTCTCCCAGCCGTTCAGGCATTGACTCAGAAGACAAAGAAGCCTATTTCCAGGAAGAGGCGCGTGCTGTGAAAAAAGAAGTCGGGATCCCTTTAATCCTGGTTGGTGGCATTCGATCTTTTGCAGTGGCGGAGAAACTCGTTGAGGACGGAATAGCCGATTATATTTCCATGTGCCGGCCTTTCATCAGAGAACCAGATCTGATCAATCGTTGGAAGAGGGGTGATTGGCGCCGTGCAGAATGCAAATCTGATAATCTCTGTTTCAAACCCGGAATGGACGGCGAGGGGATTTATTGCGTGGTCAAAAGCCGTGAGAAGAAAGGTAGTTAATCAAGTATTAGTAGTCTCAAAATAGTAAAGATATTCATTGGCAAAATCCCTCCTCACCTCCCTTTTTCTAAGGGAGGAATTACCCCTCTTTTGCAAAGAGGGGTGAAGGGGAGATTTTCCAATGTTTGTATCAATTCAACTCTGAGATCTTTAATAATCTTCGATCCATTGAAACTTCTCCCGCTTTCGTATGAAGCACAAGCGTACCCCTGTTGACCTCCTTGCTGCTGAAAACGAAAATGTCGCTGAGTTTGAAACAGCTTTTTAGCCTCAGGATATTTCCATTCTTCTGCCCCTGCAGATTGGATAGGTCCTTTGGATTGCAAAAGAAAACCGGTTTCAATCCGTCCGGATGCTTCTGAAGCAAGATCTCTGCCATATCAAAAAAAATAGCCGAATCGACCAATTGATGAAGTGCAGGATGAAAAGGTCCGGCCAAGAGATGTTCCTCTAACTCGTTGGTGGACTGAAGGCCGATCCGTGCAACCGGGAGGAAGGCTCTCTCAAGCCTGAGAATACCCTTTTTGAGCCAATACATTGTTTCATCCATCGTCAAAGGAGAATATTTTCCTGATTTCCAGAGTGCTTCAAGTGATGCACCTTTGAGCACCAGTGTAGGATGGATTCTAACAAAATCGGGTTTGAGGCCAATAATCTGATCAAGGGATTGTAAAAATTTACTGCAGGTATCACCCGGAAGTCCTATCATCAGGTGAACACCCACCTCATATCCTCGACGTTTCAATCGCAAGATAGCAGAAGCTGAATCTTCAGCAGTATGCCCCCTCTTCGATAGAAGCAGAACTTCGTCCATCATTGACTGGACTCCTACCTCAACCGTCTTAACCCCATATTCTTTGAGCATCACAAGTGTCTCTTCACTCAGAGCATCAGGTCGAGTGGAGAGGCGGATAGAGTTGATCTTGCCGGCAGCGATAAAAGGTTGTACTTCATTCAAATAGGATACCTGGACCCGTTGACTCATTGCCGTAAAACTTCCTCCGTAAAATGCAACTTGCCTCTTTCTTTCCTCTGCGTGAGAAGAGAAATGGTGAAGGGAGGCTTCAATGAATTCCCGGACCGATTGAGGAGATGGAACCTCTTTGACTGCTGTCTTCTGGTTACAGAAGAGACAACGCTCGCGGCAGCCCAGATGAGGAAGAAAAATAGGAATGATCCGTGGAGTCGTCATTTAAATCCTAAACCATTTCGGATTTGGTGTTTTGGATTTCTAATCTTCCGAGGGCGTTTCGGGCGGCTTCCTGCTCGGCCTGTTTCTTGCTTTTTCCCCATCCTGTCCCCTTAATCTCTCCTCCGATCATTACCGAAGCCTGGAACTGTTTTTCGTGTTCGGGTCCTGACTCTTTCAGGACATGGTATTGGGGAGTGAGCCCATTGGCCTTCTGTGAAAATTTTTGAAGAAGGCTTTTGTAATCATTAGAGAGAACCATAAAGTTATCCGATCCCAGATAGGGTTCAAGATGACTCCGGACGATTTCCAGCGCCTGATCGAATCCGGAATCCATATAAATAGCTCCGATAACCGCTTCATAGGCATTGGACAGAATGGAAGTTTTTTTCGCCCCACCATCCAGAATCTCACTCTTCCCAAAAAGGAGATATTGATCCAATCGAAGCTGTTTTGAAAAAAAAGCGAGAGAACTCCGTTTGACAAGATGAGCCCTCCACATGGAGAGGGTGCCTTCCTGGGCCTCTGGGAATTCTTTGAGAAGAAGGTGGCTGACGGCAAGATTGAGAACTGCATCCCCAAGGTATTCCAAGACCTCATTGGAAACTTTGTTCGCAGTATTGGTCTGGTGAACGAAGGATTTATGGGTGAGTGCCCGGTCGAGCCACATGATCTCTTTAAATTGATAACCCAACCGTTCTTCGAGCTCCTTTAAAAAGACCAACCTCTCGTCATCCATGAAAATCCTCCACAACTCTGCCGATTACTTCACGATCGTTTGATTCCAAAATAAGGACATTCAGTTCCTGATTGTCCAGAGTTAGACCTTCCCCATCTGATAGGAGAACAGGAATGTAATTTCTTGAAAGACCTCTCCATCTCCCCGATTTTTTTTCTCTTCGATCCTCGATTAACACATTTAACTCCTGATGGAGAAACCGAGAGTAGAAAGAGCGTCGTTTCTGCCGTCCCAGTTCTCTCATGACCTCTGCCCTCTGTCTGATCTCCCTCGCGTTTGCCTGTTGGTTCATCTGGGCTGCAGCCGTTCCCTTTCTTTTTGAAAAGGGAAAGACATGGAGATAGGAGATGGGAAGGGACTCGATCAATTGATAACTGTTTTCGAATTGCTCTTTCGTCTCTCCGGGAAATCCGACGATGACATCTGCACCGATAGAGATTTCCGATATACACCGATGCAATTCCTGAATGAGGCCCTTGAGAAGGAAACGGTCATAATTTCTGTTCATCCTCTTCAGGACATCATCATCTCCGCTCTGGATGGGGATATGGAGGTGGGAACATATCTTTTTGGACTGCGATAGGATGGAGATGAGACCGGGAGAAAAATCGAGAGGTTCAATCGAACTGAGTCGAATCCGAGATGGTGTGTCCTCCATCTCGATTCGTTGGAGCAATTTTTCAAGGGAGAAAGGGGGTTGAAGATCCGACCCGTAGGAACCGATGTGAATGCCGGTAAGCACGACCTCTTTAAAGCCCCTCTCTTTCAGAATCCTGAGATGCTCTACGACTTTCTCCGGAGGGAGGCTTCTCGAAGGCCCTCTCGCTAAGGGGACGATGCAATAAGAGCATCGTCCATTGCATCCATCCTGAATCTTAAGAAAGGCCCGCGTGTGACGACGAAATGTGTGGACAGGGGTTTCTAAAAAGATCTTCTCTCTCTGAATGTCGCTTATCTGAATTGTTGGAAGCCTGCCTTTATCCATCAGTGGGAGAAGGTCAGGAATCTGACCCTTTTCTCTATTTCCGAGAAGATATCGAACTCCCTCCATTTCTGAAAATGTTTCAGGTGCCACTTGCGAATAACATCCGGTGACAATGATGAATGAACCCGGATTCTTTCGGAGGGCTTTTCTGACCATCTGCCTCGAATCAAAGTCAGCCCGGTGAGTGACAGTGCAGGTATTGATGATGGTGATATCCGCCCCGTTTCCAAAGGGAACGAGGCGATAACCCCTTTTCGCCAGATCAGCCATCAGGGCTTCCGATTCAAACTGGTTCACTTTACATCCGAGCGTGGCAATGGAAACGGTCTTCATCTTCTCAAAGCCTGATCAGTCTGATACCTCCCCAAACTCCCATCTTCTCTCCGATGATGATCAATACCCCCAATACCCCTTCGATCATCTGTCCCCTTTCCAGTCCCTGTTCAATGTCCTTCTTCTCCCGGATGGCATTTCCGACAGCCGTGGCCGCTGCATCTGCAAGGGCTGCGGATTTTGAGAGAATACAGACCGCATCCGCTTTTCCAAAACTGAGGGAAGGACCAACTGTTCCCGAAGAGGTGCAGATGCCAATGGGGGAATCTGCGGGTTTGATAACGATCCCAACCTTCATGCTGAGTGGAGAAGAACCTGCATAGATTCCAACAATTCGTTCCTTAGAGGTGGCAAGATAAATATCTCCACCATTTTCAATGATTATCTCGTCAGAGAATCGGAGTAGATCCTCTGAAACCGACTGGGCCATGGCTCCGGCCACTGCTGCCATTGGACCAACCCTGGCCAGTCTGGATGTTCGAATCATTTCCTCTATAATTTTTGGGACATGAGGGGCTTCCTCAATAGGGATAAGTCTTTTCTCAAAAGCAGGATTCATGGCGATATAAGTTTCCAGTTGGTTTCGGTATTTGAGAACCGATTCCTTTGCCTCTACGGAAAGATCTCTCTTGGCCCGAATCAGGAGGTCGGTCTCCTTGATGATCACCTTGAATTGGACGAGGTCATCGGTTCTGACAGCATTTCTGTAGGTTCGCTCTTGATATATGGCCATGTTAACTTAAAGGTTGTTTATATTATATGATTCAATAATGCCAAGTGTCAATTTAACTGGATTTCTGAATAAAAAGCATAAATCTTTCGTCTAAATAGATAAAAAGGGGATTTAATGTTAAAATAAAAAGGAGAGAAAAAATGAGAAGGTCAATACTTATTCTATTGATTTTAATAACCTTTTTAATTATGACCGACATCGCCTCGGCAAGGGATAGACGTCCTTATTATCGCGGTCACTCTCGCCATTCAGGAATTTATATCGGTCCTCCTGTGATCAGAATTGCGCCCCCGGTCTATTATCGTCCATATTACCCTTCCTATCGGGCCTATCCACCTGATAATTATTACTATTCTGGATATGGTTATAGGGTCTGGGTTCCAGGCTACTGGGAGGAGAGATGGACCCCCTATGGATGGGAAAGGGTCTGGGTTCCTGGTTATTGGCGCTACGAGTATTAGCATTTAAAATGTATAATACTTAATAATAACGGTGTATTACAGCTATACCCCGTCCCTTTTTAACAAGTTCCCCTAATAAATTCCATCCTGATTTTAAAAATAATTAAAAAACCAAAAAAAATGTTGACAAACACATTTTTTTCAGATAATATTATGAGGTTTTTTCGTCTTAAATTGTTGTTTAATCTTTTTGGTTTGTAACTCGTTGAAATCATTAGTTCTGTTTAAAGAGGGGATAAATGCCAACGGTTAGTCAACTGGTTCGAATTGGAAGAAGTGCGGTAAAGAGTAAGACCTCTGCTCCGGCTCTAACAGGATCGCCCCAGAAAAGGGGGGTCTGCATTCGAGTCTATACCACTACACCCAAGAAACCAAACTCTGCTCTTCGAAAGGTTGCCCGTGTGCGGTTAACCAACGGGATTGAAGTGACCGCTTATATCCCGGGAATCGGGCATAACCTTCAGGAACACTCTGTTGTTCTCATCAGGGGAGGAAGAGTAAAGGACCTGCCAGGAGTTCGATACCATATCATTCGTGGCACCCTCGATGCGGTTGGCGTTCAGGACCGAAAACAGGGTCGTTCGAGATACGGAGCTAAGAAACCCAAGTAACCACCTCTCTTTTAGTATGGTTGAAGGTAGGAAGAAGGAGTAGTTATGCCCAGAAAAAGGGAAGTAAGAAAGAGAGAGATATTGCCCGATCCAAAATATCGTGATGTCATGATCGCCAAGTTTATCAATGGGATCATGCGTCAGGGAAAGAAGAGTGTGGCGGAAGGGATCTTTTATGGAGCCCTCAATCTCATTAAAGAAAAAACTCAATCCGATCCGATCAAAATCTTTAACCAGGCCATGGATCATGTAAAACCGATGATTGAGGTGAGACCCCGGAGGGTGGGCGGCGCCACCTATCAGGTGCCGGTAGAGGTGAGGCCAAGCCGGAAGACTTCTTTAGCGATTCGATGGATCATCGGTTATGCAAAACAGCGCTCAGAAAAGACGATGAAAGAGAAACTTTCCGCTGAATTGATTGATGCAGCCAATAACCGTGGAGCCTCGGTTAAAAAGAGAGAGGATACCCACAAAATGGCAGAAGCCAATAAGGCGTTTGCCCACTACCGCTGGTAACTGTTTAACGTCAATCATATTCTGATCCAATGGGCGCTGGATGGGTGAAAGGTTTAAGTCAAGGATAAGGTTTAGGATTTAATTAATTCCCCCTTTAATTCAATCTTAACCTCAACCTGTATTCCATAATTTGAATTTCAAGCACGCGATGCGCGTGACTCAAATCGATAAGAGGTTTTAGGTGTCAAACGTTTTAAAAGAGAAGACCAGAAATATCGGCATCATGGCCCACATTGATGCGGGAAAGACAACGACCACGGAGAGGATTCTCTACTATACCGGTGTTACTCACAGGATGGGAGAAGTCCATGAGGGCACAACCACCATGGACTGGATGGAGCAGGAGAGGGAGAGAGGAATTACCATCACCTCTGCGGCTACGACCTGCTTCTGGAAGGATCACAGAATCAACATCATCGACACTCCTGGCCATGTGGACTTTACGATTGAAGTGGAGCGGTCCCTTCGGGTATTGGATGGGGCGATCGCCGTGTTCTGCTCGGTCGGAGGAGTGGAACCTCAATCGGAAACGGTGTGGAAACAGGCTGACAAATATGAGATACCTCGGATTGCGTTTGTCAATAAGATGGACCGTGTGGGAGCGGATTTCAATGCTTGCCTTCAGATGATGGTTGATCGTCTCAAGATCACCCCTCTGCCTCTTCAGATTCCGATCGGAAAAGAAGAAGATTTTAAGGGAGTGGTCGACCTTGTCTCCATGAAGGCCCTTTTATTCGATCCTGATACTCAGGGCTCCCGTTTTGACACCACTGACATCCCGCAGGACAATCAGGCGGAAGCTGCAACACAGAGAGAACTCCTCATTGAGAGGCTTTCAGAAATGAATGACTCCTTGATGGAGAAGTTTATAGAGGGCAAGGAAGTATCCGTGCCCGAAATTAAACAGGCTATCAGGGAAGCGACCCTCCAATTAAAAGGGACTCCAGTGCTCTGTGGGTCCGCCTTTAAAAATAAGGGGGTTCAGCCTCTGCTCGATGCCATTATTGAATATCTCCCTTCTCCGCTCGATCTGCCTCCGGTAAAAGGGGTTGACCTCAAGGGCGGGGAGAAGGCCTTTTCAGCCAATAATGGGCATCCCCTCTCAGCCCTCGCCTTTAAGATTATGAGCGACCCCTATACTGGGCAGCTCACCTTCTTTCGAATCTATTCCGGATCGCTCAAATCAGGCGACTCCGTCTTCAATCCAACCAAAGGGAAGAAGGAACGGATCGGCCGGTTGCTGAAAATGCATGCAAACAAAAGGGAAGAGATCCAGGAAGTATCCGCAGGGGACATCTTCGCCGCCGTCGGTCTTAAATATACCACCACCGGTGATACGATCTGTACGGAAAAGGAACCCATCATCCTCGAATCGATGAACTTTCCGGAACCAGTGATCGCCGTTGCTCTGGAGCCTAAGACAAAGAGCGATGTTGAAAAATTAGGAGTCTCCCTCCACAAACTGACTCTCGAAGATCCCTCATTCAAGGTGAAGACTGACGAAGAGACGGGCCAAACCATTATCTCCGGAATGGGTGAACTCCATCTCGAAATCATCGTCGATCGACTTCTGAGGGAATTCAAGGTGGAGGCCAATGTAGGTAGACCTCAGGTGGCCTACCGCGAGACGATTACGAAGACGGTTAAGTCCGAAGGCCGTTTCATCCGTCAGTCAGGTGGAAGAGGACAGTACGGCCATGCGTGGTTGACCCTCGAGTCGCAGCCTCCTGGAAAGGGTTTTGAATTCGTTAACAAGATTGTGGGAGGCGCAGTTCCAAAGGAATTCATCCCTGCCATAGAAAAGGGAGTTGTAGAGGCCATGGAGAAGGGAGTTCTGGCTGGATTTCCTATGGTCGATGTTAGAGTGACCCTTTTTGATGGATCCTACCATGATGTTGATTCATCTGAAATGGCCTTCAAGATCGCCGGATCGATGGGATTTAAAGATGGGGCCCGGCGCGCCAATCCCATCCTACTTGAGCCTCTGATGTCCATCGAGATCATTACGCCAGAGGAGTATGTCGGGCAGGTGGTGAGTGACCTCAACTCCAGAAGGGGAAAGACAACACGAATCGAATACCGTAAGGGAACCAATGTGATCACCGGAGAGGTTCCTCTGGCCAATGTGTTTGGATATGTCACTGACCTTCGATCTCTCACACAGGGAAGGGCAACCTTCACCCTGCAATTTTCACATTACAATCCGGTGCCTTCATCCGTGAGTGAGGAGATCCTTTCAGAATTGAGAAAGGTTGCCTGAGCGCAACCAGAGACGAGGAGGGATAGAGCCATGTCGAAGCCGAAATTTGAGAGGACGAAGCCGCATGTGAACGTAGGGACGATTGGGCATGTGGATCATGGGAAGACGACGTTGACCTCAGCGATCACGAAAGTATTAGCGGGCAAGGGATTAGCGTCGTATATGGCGTTTGATCAGATCGACAAGGCGCCAGAGGAGAAAGAGAGAGGGTTAACCATTGCGATAGCACACGTGGAGTATGAGACGGCGAAGCGGCACTATGCGCACATCGATTGTCCTGGTCATGCGGACTACATCAAAAACATGATTACGGGGGCAGCTCAGATGGACGGGACGATTTTGGTGGTCTCGGCGGCCGATGGACCGATGCCCCAGACGCGGGAGCATGTGCTGTTGGCCAAACAGGTGCGGGTGCCCTATATCGTGGTATTTTTGAACAAAGTGGACATGGTGGAAGATCCGGAGCTATTGGACTTGGTGGAATTGGAAGTGAGGGAACTGTTATCTGGGTATGACTTTCCAGGAGATGTGGCGCCTGTGGTCAGGGGCAGTGCGTTAAAGGCATTGGAGTGTGGGTGTGGGAAGGCGGAATGTCAGTGGTGCAGTGGGATACTGAAGTTGATGGATGCGGTGGACAACTCCATTCCGGAGCCTGTGCGAGAAGTGGACAAGCCCTTCTTGATGCCGGTGGAAGACGTCTTTTCGATCTCGGGACGAGGGACGGTGGTGACGGGACGAGTCGAGCGAGGGATGATCAAAGTAGGGGAAGAAGTGGAAGTGGTAGGGATACGAGACACGCTCAAGACGGTCTGTACGGGAGTGGAGATGTTTCGTAAGACATTGGATCAGGGGCAGGCAGGAGACAATGTGGGGGTTCTGCTTCGGGGAGTGAAGCGGGAAGAGGTGGAGCGTGGTCAGGTGGTATCGAAGCCTGGGTCCATTACGCCTCATCGGAAATTTAAGGCGGAGACCTATATCTTGACGAAAGAGGAGGGGGGTCGTCATACGCCGTTTTTCAATGGGTATCGGCCTCAGTTTTACTTTCGGACGACGGATGTGACAGGGGTGGCGACGTTGCCTGAGGGGGTGGAGATGGTGATGCCCGGGGACAATGTCTCATTGTCGGTGGAGTTGATCACGCCGATAGCGATGGAGAAGGAGTTGCGGTTTGCGATTCGCGAGGGTGGACGGACCGTGGGCGCTGGTGTCATCAGCGATGTCCTCGAATAAATCGTGTGAGGGAAGGAAAGGGGTAAAGGAATGACAGCTCAGAAGATCAGGGTCAGCCTCAAATCTTATGACCATAAACTGCTCGATAAATCAACGGCTGAGATCGTTGAAACCGTTCGGCGGACCGGTGCCAGCATTGCAGGCCCCATTCCCCTTCCAACAAAGATCAATCGCTATACCGTGTTGAGATCTCCCCATGTGGACAAAAAATCAAGGGAACAGTTTGAGATTCGAACCCACAAGCGGCTTCTTGATATCATCGAACCCACACAGCAGACCGTGGATGCCCTGATGAAGCTCGACCTGGCAGCCGGGATCGATGTGGAGATTAAACTATAAGGGATTAAAAGGTCATGAAACGTACACTTGGAATTATCGGCAGAAAAATAGGGATGACCCAGATCTTTCAGGAGGATGGCTCTGTTGTTCCAGTCACCGTCGTTGAGGCCGGACCTTGCTGGGTTGCTCAGAAAAAGACGAAAGAGAGAGAGGGTTACGAAGCCTTACAGATTGGCTTCCTCCCGAAGAGAGAAAAAAGCGTGAAGAAACCTCTTGCTGGCCATTGTAAAAAAGCAGGAATTGCTCCAGTCATTCATTTAAAGGAATTCCGGATGGAGAACACCGAAGGGTTTGATCTAGGCCAGGAGATCAATGTCGGACAGCTCTTTAAACCAGGTGATGTCGTTGATGTCACCGGCTTGAGCAAGGGGAAAGGATTTGCGGGCGTGATCAAACGGCACGGATTCCATGGTTCGCCAGGGTCTCATGGTACCCACGAGTATTTTCGTCATGGCGGATCAGTAGGATCAAACACTTATCCGCATCATACTTTTAAAGGCCTGAGGATGCCTGGCCATCTTGGAAATCATCGTGTAACGATTCAGAACATTAAGGTTCTGGAAGTGAGAGAAGATCAGAACCTCCTGCTCCTGAGGGGAGGTATTCCTGGCGGTCCTCGCGGATGGGTCCTCATTCGAAGTGCCGCAAAGGAGAAGAGATCTGCCGCAGCATCTGCATAAGGAAAGGGACGAGATGAGCCTATTAGCCGTCTATGACATCAACCGTCAGAAAGTGAAGGAGATCGAACTGAACGATCGGATCTTTGATGCAAAGATCAATCCTTCCCTCTTTTATGATTCTGTGCGTAGCCACCTTGCTTCACAGAGAAAAGGGACAGCCGCCACCAAGAACCGAGCCCTTATCCGTGGAGGTGGAGCCAAGCCGTATCGACAGAAAGGAACTGGAAGGGCCCGGGCGGGCACCAGGCGTTCCCCCCTCTGGAGGGGAGGCGGGACGATCTTCGGCCCCATGCCAAAGGACTACTCTTTCTCCCTTACTAAAAGGGCACGGCGAGTCGCCCTCTTGTCTGCGCTCAGCTTAAAGCGTCAGGAAGAAAAATTGATCCTGCTCAATGATTTTCCACTTGAGGGGTTTAAAACCCGGCAGGTCCTTGAAATTCTGAAGAAGTTTAATGCGGAGAATGCCCTCATCGTGACAGATGACAAGCATGCTTTCCTGGAAAGGTCGGCCCGAAATATTCCTGGCATCGAGGTCCTCCGCTACAATAGCCTCAATGTCTACGACATTCTAAATCATGAATATTTGATTTTATTAACCACGGCTGTCGAAAAAATAGAAGGGGTTTTTGCATCATGAAAGAGCCGCAAAAGATTATCCGGAGACCACTGGTCACTGAAAAGAGCACCCGTCAAAAAGACGAGGGCCATCAATATGTCTTCGAAGTCGATCGGAACGCGAATAAGATCGAGATCCAGTCAGCCGTTGAACACCTCTTCAAGGTGAAGGTGAACAATGTCCGGACCCTTAATGTTCTGGGCAAGATGAAGCGTTTGGGAAGAAGATTTGGAAAGAGGCCCGATTGGAAGAAGGCGGTCGTTACCCTACGAGAAGGAGACCGCATCGACTTTTTCGAAGGAGCCTAACCCCCTCGAATAAAGATTCGAGGGGAAACTCGAAATCCGAAACTCGAATTTCGAAACAATAATAAAAATTTAAGTGTTCTATTTGGGTTAATACTTCGGTTTTAAGTTTGGGATTTTGATCATTGAGATTCCATTAGGATTTAGAGTTTAGAATTTTAGATTTTATGGAGTAATCAGATGGCAATTAAAAAATTCAGACCAACTTCTCCTGGTAGACGGTTTCAAACCGTATCGGCTTTTGAGGAAATTACCTCAACCTCACCGGAGAAAAGCCTTCTTCGTCCCATGAGGAAGACCGGAGGAAGGAACTGTTACGGAAGAGTTACGGCCTGGCATCGGGGCGGAGGCTCAAAACGGATGTACCGGATGATCGACTTTAAGAGGGACAAGAGGGAGATCCCTGCGAAAGTGGCAACCGTTGAGTATGACCCCAATCGTTCCGCCCGTATCGCCTTGCTCCACTATATAGATGGCGAGAAACGATATATCCTTGCCCCGGATCAATTGAGGGTAGGGGATCAGGTCATGGCAAGTTCCAGCGCGGATATCAAACCCGGCAATGCCCTTCCGCTTCGAAACATTCCGACTGGCACGCTGATCCACAATGTGGAGTTGAAAATTGGAAAGGGTGGCCAGATCATCCGGAGCGCGGGGACCAGTGGCCAGTTGATGGCCAAAGAAGGCAAATATGCTCATGTCAAACTTCCATCGGGTGAAGTGCGTCTTGTCCTGCAGGACTGCTATGCCACCATTGGACAGGTGTCGAACTTCGAGCATGAAAACGTTTCTTTTGGGAAAGCGGGACGAAGCCGATGGATCGGCCGACGCCCCGTGACCCGTGGAGTGGCGATGAACCCGATCGACCACCCGCTCGGCGGAGGTGAAGGAAAGAGTTCCGGAGGGCGTCATCCCTGTACCCCATGGGGTGTTCCGGAGAAGAAGACACGTAAAAATAAAAGGACGGATAAATATATCCTGAAGAGGAGAGATTAATGGCCCGGTCAATCAAAAAGGGGCCCTTTGTGGATGCCCATTTGAAGAAGAAAGCAGAGGAAGCCCGGAGAACGAGGGAAGGCAGGGTGATCAAAACCTGGTCCAGGCGTTCCACCATCATTCCCGAAATGGTCGGTTTAACTTTTGCTGTACATAATGGGAAGAAGTTTATTCCGGTCTTCGTCACCGAGGAGATGGTCGGTCATAAATTAGGGGAATTCTCCCCAACACGGACTTTTCACGGCCATTCAGGAGACCGAAAGACAAAGATTAAGGGTAAGACTCCATAAGGGTAAAGGTTGAAGAAGATGGAAGTCAGAGCAAAATTAAAATATGTGCGTTTGGGGCCCAGAAAGGCCATGCTGGTTGCTGACCTGATCAGGGGCAAGAAATCCGAAGAGGCTCTCAATATCCTTGCGTTTACAAAAAAAGCAGCCGCCCGGGTGATGACGAAGGTGTTGAAGTCGGTCATTGCCAATGCCACACAGAAGAAGACGGTGGATGTTGACCGCCTTTATGTAAAGAAGATTACTGTAGACCAAGGGGCGACCTGGAAAAGGTTTACCCCGCGGGCTCTCGGGAGAGCGACCACCATCCGAAAGAGAACGAGCCACATCACCATCGTTCTCGATGAGAAGTGAAAGGAGGACAACCTTGGGTCAGAAAGTTCATCCGATAGGGTTTCGACTGGGATATATCAAGAGCTGGGATTCACGATGGTTTGCGGAAAAGGATTATCCACAACTTCTCATTGAAGATATACGGATCCGAGACTATTTGAAGAAGAAGCTTTATCATGCGGGTGTCTCAAAGATCGAGATTGAACGGGCGGCAAGCAAAGCCAAAAAAGCCAAGGTGTCCATCTGGACCGCCCGGCCAGGAATCATTATCGGAAAAAAAGGGGTTGAGGTGGAGAACCTCAAAAAAGAGCTTCAAAAGATGACCCAGAAGGAGATCATTGTCAACATCCAGGAAGTGAAGAGAGCCGAGGTCAATGCCCAGCTCGTGGCTGAGAATGTGGCACTTCAACTCGAACGCCGGGTTGGATTTCGTAGGGCAATGAAGAAAGCCGTTTCCTCCGCCATTAAATTAGGGGCAAAGGGAATTAAAATAGCGGTCTCCG
>VGSD01000011.1 GCA_016875155.1 Deltaproteobacteria bacterium
AGCATACCCGTTGGAGCCGGAAGAGACCCGGTAAACTCGGAGGAAAGGCTGCAGGTATGATTCTGGCTCATAAGATCCTCCTGCCCTTATTGGAGGAGAAAGATACACAAATCGAGGAGTATGTCCGGGTTCCGGAAACATGGTATTTGAATTCAGGCGTCTTTTCAGAGTTTCTGGACCGTAACAATCTCTATCTCTTTCATACCTTTAAATATAAGGATCGGGAAGCCATCGAGAAAGAATATTCATGGATTGAGGAGAGATTCAGGTTTGCCAACTTTGCTCCGGAGGTGGTTGAGGATTTTCGGAAAATTCTGACAGAGATTGGCGAACATCCGATCATCATCCGATCTTCGAGCATGCTCGAAGACAATTTCGGTCTTGCCTTCTCGGGCAAATATCTCTCCCTCTTTCTGACGAACCAGGGAGACATAGAAACCCGTCTGAACCACTTCATCATGGGTCTAAAAAAAGTCTTCGCCAGCATCTTCGGACCCGATCCCATCCTCTACCGGAGGGATCACGGGCTTCTGGACTATGATGAGAGAATGGCGATGATGGTTCAGAAGGTGGTGGGACAGCAATTCGGGGACTACTTCTTACCTTTTATCGGGGGAGTTATGTTCTCGCAAAATGTCCACACCTGGAATCCCAAGATCAAGAAAGAGGAGGGACTGGTGAGGCTGGTCTTAGGTCTGGGAACCCGGGCGGTTGACCGAGTGGGGTCCGATTACCCGAGAATGATCCCATTGAGCCATCCCCAGCTGCGACCGGAAGTGACAGGAGACCAAATCAGAAAATATTCTCAGAGGCAGGTGGATGTCCTTAATTTAAAAAAAGGAATATTGGAAACGGTTGATTTCAGGACCTTTGCCTCTCAGATTGACCACCCTGATCTTTTTTATGCGGCCTCCATTCAAAAAGACGATCATCTCTCTCCTCCTCTGTTCAAGACCCAAAACCTGAAGGGGGAAGAGCTCTGTATCACCTTCGATAATTTTTTAACCAAGACTAATTTTGTTCAACTCGCCAGAAAGATTCTCTCCAGACTCGAAGCGGCTTATGGAAGGCCTGTGGATATTGAGTTTGCATGGAATGATAATAAATTTTATCTCCTCCAGTGCCGGTCCCTTTCCATCCGAAAAGAGAAAGAAAATGTGGTGTTACCAGAAGAGGTGCTCCCGGAGAAGATACTGTTTGCCACCCCGGTCGCTCTCTCTAACAGTATCGTTGATAATATCGAGTACATTGTCTATGTGAATCCCAAGGCTTATGATTTGCTTCCCACCTATGAACAGAAGATGAAGGTTGCCACCCTCGTCAACCTATTGAACAAGAGCCTTGCCGAGAAACGGTATGCCCTGATGGGACCCGGACGGTGGGGAAGCAATGATATCAACCTTGGAGTCAGGGTGACCTACTCTAATATCAATAAGACCAAGTTACTGGTTGAGATTGCCTTTGCCAAGAACGGTTCAACGCCTGAGGTCTCGTATGGAACCCACTTCTTTCAGGATCTGGTTGAAGCCGATATCGTCATCATTCCCCTCTATCCGGACGATCCCAGATCCATTTTCAATGAGGAATTTCTCGTAAAATCTCCGTCCATGCTGAAAGAGATCGCTCCCGAAACAAAGGGCCTCGAGGAGGTCGTCCGAGTCATTCACATTCCTTCTGTTTGCGATGGTCACTATTTGCAGGTTTTTCTCAGCACGCAACACCCCAAAAGTATCGGTCTCTTTGGCCCCCTTCAGGAGTCCAAGTGACCATATCTATTGATTATTGAGGGGATTTAAGTTAAATCTTTGCCATTCATTCTTGAGCAGAAAGGATCATGCGTTTGGCTTGGATATGGCGTAGAAGAAATGGGATTAGATATTGCTTCATACCTCTATCCCCATAATCTTTGTCAGGGAGGGAATAGAAGAGGCCATGGGCAATATTAACCCATGGCTTTTTTATTAAGAAATTCCAATTACCAAGCACCAATCATCAAATAAATATCAATAACCAATGACCAAATTTTTTGAACAATGACTTTACCTGGAAAATACCTTCGTCACCCCCTCCCTCACCCTCCCCCCTCGAGGGGGAGGGGTGGGTGGGGGGGTATTTTCATCATTCGCGGGTGACGAACCCGTCATGTAAAATTTGTTTGGTTATTGGTTATTTTAAAATTGGTGATTATTTAGAATTTGCCTGCCTGCCCCGCCCTCGGTCGGGACCGGGGCCGGTAGGCAGGGGATTTGGTTATTGGAATTTAAATCCAAGAAATATTAAAGGGGAGGCGTTAAAAGATGGATCGGATCTTCAGCGGGATTCAGCCCTCGGGTGAAATTCATATCGGCAATTATGTGGGAGCCATCCGCAACTGGGTCCAGTTGGTCAAACGGTATGATTGCATTTACTGTGTCGTGGACTATCATGCGATTACCATCGAATATGATGTGGACATGATGCAACGGAGGATTCTCGACACCGCCACCATCCTTGCAGCCTGCGGATTGACTCCGGATCAATGCATCGTTTTTGTTCAGTCCCATGTGCCCGAGCATACCGAACTGGCATGGATCTTTAACTGTGTGACCCCGATCGGGGAATTGGAGAGGATGACCCAGTTCAAGGAGAAATCGAAACAGCACCGGCAGAATATCAACATGGGCCTTCTGGACTATCCCGTGCTTCAGGCTGCGGATATCCTCATCTATAAGGCGGGTTATGTCCCGGTTGGGGAGGACCAGACCCAGCACGTGGAACTCTCGAGGGAGGTTGCGCGGAAGTTCAATGGACGCTACGGGGAGACCTTTCCCGAGCCCCAGGTCCTTCTTTCAACCGCACCAAGGATTGCGGGAACCGATGGGAACGCAAAGATGTCAAAATCAATGAATAACGCGATTGGACTGCTTGAGCCCCCGGAAGTGATCTGGGAGAAGTTGAGAACCGCTGCGACATGTGAGCACCGGCAGCGCCGGAGTGACCCCGGCCATCCGGAACACTGCAATGTCTTCACCATGCACACGGCATTTTCAAAAGAAGATCAAATTGCCTCAGCTGACCGCAACTGCCGGTCAGCCGGGATTGGATGCATCGAGTGCAAAGAGATCCTCTATAAGAATATGGTTGAGGAGTTGAGTCCCATTCAGGCACGCGTCAGAGAAATGAACAAGAACCCGGAATATATTATCGATGTTTTGAAATCCGGAGCCTCCCGCTGTAAGGCCATCGCAGAAAAAGTGATGGATGAGGTTCGAACAAAAATCGGCATCAAATCCGAGTGGTTATAGGGAATCGTGCGCCGGCTCAGGGAATAACAGTAAAGCCCTCCTTCTGAGCTGCTTCCCGAAGGTTTTGATCTAAGCAAACAAACTGAAAACCTTGTGGACTCTCCTGAGCCCATAGAAGTGCTGCTGCAAGCTGAAAGGAATCAGCGGATCTTAAAGGATGAATGGTTAAAAGTCTTTCCGCCCGCTGGCGAATCAGTTCGCTAGGTTGTAATTCTGACCATTCTGCAGCCAAAGCGGAAAGTATTGCTCTTGCTTTTATGTCTGCATCAGGACCGATAACCCCCTCACGCCGCCGCCTTGCAAGGGCAGAAAGACATTCAATTTTTGTAGCCCACCAGACAACGATATCCTCATCTGCTTTAATTAAGCGTCTGATGGTCTCAGGCATCTGTTCTTTGAGACATAAAGGAATGATGGCTGAAGAATCCCAGAACCTCATCTTCCGTTCTCTCTTTCTTCAAGAAGGGCTTTCAAGACGAGTCCTTTTGGATCCTCTGATCTGGGCATGGACCAAAAATCTTTTGGCAGCTTTCCTGACCCGAGTTTGATTAAACCCTGTTTCTCCATTCTGATCATTGATTCATCCGTAGCCTTCATGCGCAAGATTGGCACTAATCGAGCCACAGGTTTGCCGCGGTCTGTAATCAGCACTTCATCCCCAGCCTTGACTTGATTCAGATATTCGCTCAAGTAGGTTTTCAACTTCGAAACAGCTGCAATCTTCATGATGATAATTGTCTCCTCTAATTTTTATGACTATTATAGTCATATTAAAGAGACCTGTCAAGGCCATTGAAAATTGGGAAAATTGGGGACGGGTTCCTATTTCGGACGATCGAATAATAAGATCTTCATTTTGAACCACTACTGAATCCAACCTTCCCAATCCTAGGGGGTTGATCCCTTATCTTTAATATCAATGTCCCAAGAAAAAAAGTTGACTAATCTGCAATCATTTAGTATCATTAAAATGACATCAAATTGTGCATCCGGAGGAGCACTATGAAAACCATTACGATTCGCGGCATTGAACCCGGACTGGACCGGGTGATCAAGTCCCAAGCAAAACAGAACAACTTGAGCGTGAATCAGTGGATTCTGCAGTTGTTGAAAAAAGTGACCGGTATGGGGAAGGAACCGGTATTCAAAAAACATCACGATCTGGATACTCTGGCTGGTGGCTGGAGCAAGGAGGAAGTGAAATCTTTTCAAAAAAACACTCAAATCTTTGAAAAGATCGATGAGGATCTCTGGAAATGAGACGGATCGCAATTGATACGAACATTTATACCTCTTTCAAGGTTAATGATCAGCGCGTTGTTGAGACGTTCAGAGACTGTGACTTTATCGGGGTGGACATAACGGTCATCGCTGAGCTTTTTTCTGGATTTTCCCTCGGTGCTAAGGAAAAGAAAAACCGGCAAGAATTAGAAGCGTTTCTAAACTCTCCCCGAATTGAAATACTTCTGCATGATCTGGAAACAGCAGATTACTATGCCTTGATTGTCAAAAGATTAAGGACCAAGGGTCGGCCTATTCCCACAAATGACATCTGGATCGCTGCCAATGCCATGAAACACGGTTTGGCACTCTATTCTTTTGACAACCACTTTGAAGAGATCGAAGGTCTCCTGCTATTGTCCACAATAAGAAATGACTCCTAATGGAAAATCGGGGACGGGTTCCTATTCCCAAGGGTTCCAATTGATTTGGTGTGTCAAAAGTGTTACATTAAGTTTGGAGGTAAAACTTATGCCTGTGAAAAATCCTCGGATTAATGTCGTGCTGGAAAAGCCGCTCTACCATACCATTGAACAACTGGCAAACAGGGATGGGATCTCCCTCTCATTAAAGGTGCGTGACCTTGTGAAAGAGGCATTGGAGATTGAAGAGGATATAGCGCTTTCCGCGTTCGCGGAGAAAAGAGAACGGACCTTCTCCAAAACAAAGTCATTGAAGCACCATGAGGTTTGGTAATCGTGCCATTCGACCTCAGATACCATCCTGATGTTAAATCCATAGATATTCCCCTCCTTGACGCAAAACTCCAAACTCGCATTAAGAGTGCCGTAGAAAGACGCTTAATGACAGCGCCTCATCTCTATGGGGAACCTTTACGGAAGACACTCCATGGTTACTGGAAGTTAAGGGTTGGGGATTACCGGGTGGTCTTCAAAATTGTTGGCGAAGAAGTTTGGGTACTCGGCATCATTCATAGAAAAAAGGTTTACAAGGAAATAGAGAAGAGACTTTAAATTGGGGACAGGTTCCTATTTCGAGCGATCGAAGTTGACCTTAAATTTGAACCCGTCCCAAATTTCTTACTTTTTGGGAGTAAGTGCAGTTATGAAGGCCTGGGTAAGGTCAGTAGTGCAGTCAGGCAAACCCTGACTTCCTGAGGCCTGAGGGCAAATACCACAAGTGATAATATTCCCATCTTGCACAACTCCCATCCCGCTATAGATTGCTCCGGCGAAATCGGAGTATCTTGGGTGTGCATCAATACGAAAGGCATAACGTTTGCCTGCCAAAATCCCTGCCTCTGCCAGGATAGTAACGGCACTATGTGAGGCAGCCACAGGCTTTCCCTGGGTTATAGCTTGTTTAACGATCAAAACAGCTTCAGGAGGTTTCGGTGTTGGTTCCCCAGAACCCATGCAAGCAACGATGACACCTATGTAATCGTCTGCTTTTACATCCGATAACTTCAAATCGGGAGTAAAGGTTACAGTTGAACTCTTGATGGGCATTCCATCGGTTGTGGCTGCCACTACCTTAAAACCTGCATTCTCAAGCATGCTCTTCATTACACTAACTTCTTTGTTAAGCACGGTATCTAAATAGTTTGGGTCTGCCACATTTGGCAGGATGAGAAGAACTTTAGGGGTATCTGCTGCCTTTGTAAGTGTTGAGGGCATTAAAATACTTAAAGAGATCACTAAAATAATCATAATCCTCTTCATTTCTTTTCTCCTCCTTTGAATAAATTTTGCTTGATTTTAAATTTTTATGTATAATGGTGACGGTTTAAACCGTGCCTCTTTTTTGTAGTTGTACATAACTCCTTAAAATTACGTCGCTATTTAAAACCCGATTGAGGCCTCAAAATGGAAGAAAAAACCAGGCAGGCCATACAAATTGACCTCAGTCAGTTCAAACTCCATATCCGCCTCAAACATAAAACCGAATTGACTCTCCACTTCGATTCGCCCTCGCGGATGTTTTACCTTGCTGTCATAGCCCTTGTTGTCAATGAGATGAAAAGGCTTGGCAAAATCACCTCCATTCCATTACAAGCTCACTCTGATCTTCTTGCCTTACTTAACGAGACCATTGGAAGAACCGCCGGATCATCGGATAGTGAACATTTGATCCCGAGAATTTACAGAAAATGGAAAGATGCCCTACCAGACCTTGAGAATGGGCCTCTCTTCAAAGTCATTGGGAGAAAGAAAGAATTGGAGAATGGGATTGGAAAAACTTATCAGTTTACAGAATCTGAAAAAGATCTCTGGGCTAATCTTTTTGAGTACAGGGGAAGTCATGAGAATGTGAGGCTTAGGTTTTCGATTGATAAACTTGGGGTGGGTTTAGATGATGTTATCATCCTTTATGAAGAATACCAGAACGGGGAGGCCTGGGATAAGTTCATTTTGGGTCTCAGACAGAAAGAAGGAGAGAAACCGGAACATGTTGAGATCGTCCCTCAAGAATCTAAGATTCCAGCAACTCCATCCAGGGAAGAAAGGGTAAGATTGCTAAAACGATGGCAGTTGGCTGCTTTGGTTCTCGTTTTAATCATAGCAGTTTTAGCCATCTGCGGGCCTATTTTTACTCTCCCCCAGGCAGGGTTGCGTCTGTAGAGAAGATGGCCTTTCCACTGCCTAATGAGCCCTCCATTGCAGTCCTCCCATTTGTGAATATGACCGATGACCCTCGTCAGGAGGCCTTCTGTGACGGTTTGACCGAGGAAATCATAACAACACTTTCAAAGATTCCAAAGCTGTTTGTGATCGCCCGAAATTCCACGTTCACATACAAAGGAAAGCCGGTGAAAGTGCAGCAGGTCGCAGAAGAGCTGGGGATTCAATATGTTCTTGAAGGGAGTATACGGAAGGCTGGACAGCAGTTAAGGATCACGGCTCAATTAAATGATGCCTTGACCGGACGTCATTTATGGGCGGAGCGTTATGACAGGAATCCAAAAGATATATTTATTGTTCAGGATGAGATTACAACGCACATCGTCACAGAATTGCAGGTGAAATTGACAGAAGGTGAACAAGCCCGGATATTCTCGAAAGGCGCTAAAAGCCTTGATGCCTATATGAAGGTCGTGGAGGCAAAATATTTATCATTTCAGACCACCATTGAGGGGAACATCAGGGCAAAAAAACTTGCAGAAGAAGCGATCTTGCTCGATCCTAATTATGCTCCAGCATACCAGGCGCTTGCACGCGCCATCATCGTTGATATTTGGCTTGGATTGGCCCAAAACCCTGAGGAGTCTTTGAAAAAATGTTTTGAGTTATATAAGAAAGCGGTCACCCTGGATGATTCCTATGCAATGGGTTACGTCGGTTTGGGTTATGCATTGATGATGATGCGGCAATATGATGAAGCCGTTGCCCATGCCGAGCGGGGGCTCAAACTTGAACCAAATTCAGCTGACATTGTTTGTGGATATGCCAATATCCTACTTTACGCAGGAGGAGATTCTATTCCTTTCTTAAAAAAGGCGATCCGACTCAATCCAAAACCACCTAATTGGTATTTACGTAAATATGCGGAAGCACTTTGTGGCACTGAGCGATACGCGGAAGCCATTCTTCAACTCAAGAAAGTGATTGAGCGGGAGCCCGAAGATATTTTTGCTCATATCTTCCTTACCTCCGCGTATAGCATGGCAGGACGCGAAAAAGAGGCCCGCGCTTCAGCGGGTGATGTGTTAAAGATAAACCCAAAATTTTCACTTGAACAATTTGAAAAGGTACACCCCTATAAAGACCCCGCCACCAAAAAACATTTGGTTGAATCCCTGCGCAAAGCCGGTTTGAAATAAGCCGCGGTGGGGATGCCGAATATCTGGCATTCCTCCCAAGATTCAAATGGAGTCTGAATTAAAGGCATTGACAATTCAATGGGGTTAGAATATTATTGAATTACAATAATGGACTTTCCATAATTTAAATGAGCATGGGAGATTGAAATGGGTAATCCTTTCTATCTTCAGGAAGTGCCGGTCGATGCCCCCTTTTGTAACAGAACAGGGGAGATGAAAGAATTGCAAGCTTATGCCGAAGCGAAAGCGAATGTGGTCCTCTTCTCTCCCAGACGTTATGGAAAGACATCGCTGGTCAAGAGGATTCAAAACATTTTATCAAGCAAAGGAGCCATCACGCTTTTGGCCGACTTTTTTGGAGTTGCTTCCGTCGATGACGTGGCCTCACGATTGGCCAAAGCAGTCTTCGTTATCACTCATCAGAAAGATCCTCTCTGGAAATCAGCGCTCCGGGCCATGAAATCTTTCCGCCCTGTTTTGAAACCTGATCCCTCTGGAGGGGTCTCCCTCAGTGTCGAACCCTCCGGTGCTGTAAAAAGCGGTTTAGATCTCCTTGAAGAAACGATGAATTCCCTTCGAGAATTTGTAACGGCCACCAAATCCCTCGTTCATGTGGCATTGGATGAATTTCAGGAGATTGTCACTTTAAAAGAGGCTTTACAGGTTGAGGGTATCATGAGAACCCAGATCCAGCAACAACAGGCCTCTTACTTCTATATAGGAAGCCGGCGCCGTATTCTATTGGGTATTTTCAATGAAAGACAGCGTCCATTCTTCCAGAGTGCGATCAATTACCCGCTTCAGCTGCTTCCGCCCGACGAGCTGGCAGAATTTATCGTTGAACAATTTAAAAAAGAGCAAAGAAAATGTACCTTGGCAATGGCGAAAAAGCTTTCTTCCCTTACAGGATTTCATCCCTATTATTCGCAGAAATTGGCTTTTTTTGTTTATGAACTTTCCAAGACAGTCACGGAAGAGACGATCACGCTTGGAATGGAGAGGCTCATTCTGTCAGAGAAACCGGTTTATGAAGCGATTCTGCAGGGTTTATCTCCCCATCAGCGTCTCCTGTTACAGGCTTTGGCTAAAGAGGCAGCGTCTAAACTTCTGGCAAGTGGCTATATTCAAAAACATGGGCTCGGATCCGTAGGAGGAGTTCAGCATTCTTCCAGGCAACTGGAGGAACTGGACTTGATCGAAAGGGATGAAGAAACTGGCAGATGGCGCCCTGTGGACCCAATTTTTGCGATCTGGATGAGAATGCAAATGGAAGAAAAACTCTCCTGATAATGCCATCAGGGACGGGTTCCTATTTCAATCTATCGAAGTTGACCTTAAATGTGAACCCGCACCCAATTTCTTAGACGCCAAGACAACACCCATGAGGCAGGAGCTGATCGATCAGTCCGTCGAAGCCCTGCGCAAAGCCGGTTTGAAATGAAGAAAAGGGGAATATTCTCCTTTTTTGGCTAAGAAGGATGCAGGAGGATTAGGCGGTCTTTTTCAAAGCGTTAAAGTGTTTTTATAAATTCAGGGCAAATAAGATGGCTTCGCGCACCTGGTCCATCTTTTGGGAGGAGAGTGTTGTAATTCGTGAACCTACCTTTCCTTTGGAAACCGTTTGAACGTGGTCGCAATTGACAGCACAATCTTTTGGCATACCCTCTTCTTTGGACAA
Source organism: Deltaproteobacteria bacterium (assembly GCA_016875155.1). Next base: position 10,025 of record VGSD01000011.1, read on the forward strand.
AAAGACTTCGCTGGGGATATTTCTTATCGTTGAGGTAATGGGTGCTACGGTGACCTCTCCAAGGTATTCCAGAATGGAATCACGGGTTAGAATCAAAACAGGGCGATTTTTATCGGGTAACTGAAACTTATACCATCTGATTTCTCCTCTCTTCATTCATCCCCCCAGCCTTGCTCTTTTTCCCACACACTAAATTCCTTTTTATTAACAGGATGTATCTCGTAGCCTTGCCGATGTTTCTGTTCAAGGAGACTAGCCTCCATCTTATGAAGTGCATCCCTTAATGCAGTCCGTGTAAATCCTGAACGGGTTGTTTTAAGTCTCTTAGCGGCTTTGTCAATTGATTCAACCAATTGATCATCAAGGGTCATCTGTACGGTCCGCATACTATCCTCCAAACAATGTATATTTTTATAGCTATTATAGTACCTATAATAACCTTAGTCAAGAAGGAGCTAGTATCAATTGATGAAGGTACTCTTTGCATGGATGTCCCCTAAATTGGCAAAGAAGGTTTCGGTTAGTTTTCCAAAGAAGGGATTGTGATCGAGATCTTTTTTTCTGAGGATTCTCTGAGAATAATGAAAATGATTTCTTTGCCCCGGCCTTTTTGGGCAATGGCATCGTGGAGGTCTTTTAATGTCTTTATCTCTTTTTCATCAACAGAAAGGATACGGTCCCCGGGAAGAAGTCCGGCCTTCTCTGCGGGGCTTTGTGGAATGACTCGTTCAATCCATACCTCCGGTGGTTCCTCTTTCTCTCTTAATACGATGCCAATTCTCGGTCTTTTCTTTTCTAATGGAGAGGGATGAGTGATCCATAGGAAGTCGGCTAAAGGTTCTGAAGCCCCCGAAAAAGAAAGATCCTCGTTGAGGTTTTTCTTCCAGGTTTTTAAAACAATGGTTTGGAAGGGGAGGGGGGTTCTACGATAAAAACGTTTTGGAATTCCAAAATCAAAAGCGATGTGGCCACTTCCCACAATCACCACCATTGTTTTTCCTGTACCTTCAGGGGATTTAAGAAATTGCGCGAGCGTTTCTGCCATGCCATCATCCCACAGGCATTGGGCTTGATAGAAATGCTTGAACTTTTCAGCGGATCCACCCTGGTGATCCCTATAGATGGTTTTGATATATGCAAGATGTTCTTTATCTGTCAGGTTGATCTCAGGTAGTTTCGCTTTGTCTTCAGGAGAGAGTTTTTCAATCCCGTTCAGGGCCACCTTTCTTACCAAACCTCTCTGGACATTGAGGGCGATCACTTTCAGACGATGATTCTTTGCTTCATCGAGAATGGGCTTATAGAGTTGATAATCCATGCTCCAGGTCTTTTCCCATTGGACCTCTTGAAGAAATTCTTCTTCAGTCAACAGCCCATTGCTCCATTTATCCAGAACCGGTTGTTGTGACTTTTCAAACATCTCCATCCCGATGGCGACCTCTTTTCCCCTGGCCATAAGATCTTTAATGATCCTCACCTGAATCTGGTGGTGCTCGACCTGGTCGTGAGATTCTCCAACAAAGATCACTGGCGCTCCCTTAAGATCGTCCGAAAGTTGCTGAAAGGATATTTTTTCTCCAGCAGGGAGCTTCATGATTTCCTCTGCTACGGGTGGCGGACTGTTTTCAGGGACTTTTGACACCCAGAGAGGAGAGACACTCTTCATGCAGCCAGAGGAGAAAAAGAGAAGAGAGGAGATGACCAACCAAAGGCAATGATTTATCATATAATTAATTATAACATTCGACCTTCAGAGTCGAAAGGTGGAGGGCCATTCTTGAAACTTAAAGGAAAATTGTGATATTCATTTAAAGAATGCTGATTTTGAAAGAGGGAAGAGACAAATGAACCACGTGAAAATTGCTATCATCATCATATTCATTTCTATGATTATTGTTGATTATGCCCCGGGCCAATCCTCAACAAAAGAATTGGAATCAGAAAAGATAGAGGCATTGCTCGAAAAAATCAAAACGCTTGAGGAATCCATTGCCAAACTTCGTTCAGAGATCGCATCCATAGAAAAACATTTCAAAAATAATCAGGGTCGCCCGCCTCTCTCTTCTTACAATCTACCAGCAGAGATGACCCTGTGTGGGGAGAAGATTCCTCTCCAGGATAGAAACATCTGGGAGAACCTGGACAGGGAATTTATAGTCACCCTGGATAATCATGCCCAGATCCTCTTATGGATGAAGCGGGTACGCCGTTACTTCCCCCATATCGAAAAGAGACTGAAGGAGATGAACCTTCCGGATGATCTGAAATATGTCACTATTACAGAAAGCGGTCTCCGGCCTCATGCGGTTTCCTCCTCCGGAGCAGCAGGGATCTGGCAGTTCATTCCCTCCACAGGGAGAAGTACGGAATGAGGAGAAATAAAGTTCTCGATGAGCGTTTCGATTTTTTTAAAGCAACAGAGGGGGCATTGAATTATTTGAAGAGCCTCTATGAAGAGTTTGGAAGCTGGGCTCTGGCTATGGCGGCTTATAACGCCGGGGAAAATCGTATCCGGAAGGAGATCGAAGTTCAGAAGACGAGAGACTATTTCTACCTTGACCTCCCCCTGGAGACTGAGCGATATGTCTATAAGGTCGCGGTGGCGAAGATCATTCTCTCCGACCCCGGAAAGTATGGGTTCTCGCTTGAAAATTCGGAGCTCTATGATCCCCTCAAGACGGAAAGAGTCCAGATTGAATTGAAACAACTCCTTCCCATTATGGAGGTGGCGAGGGCAATCGGGTTTTATTACAAAGACCTCAAAGAGATGAACCTCCATCTCCCGGATGAGGTGATACCTGCTGGCATCCATTTCCTCAATCTGCCTTCCGGGACCTCCGAGCGATTCTGGAGTTTTTTCAACAACTGGAAGAAGGATTCGGAGAAGAAATAGCCTGTTAATTTTTATTGAAATTATTCAACAAAAGGAATATCCTTCATCTTAAGGCTGTGTCACAAGTCCGTTCATCCTTCGAGAGCCTCAGGACGAACGGTTGGTTACTACACAGTCTCTAAGAGAAGGGATGGTGAGTGTGGATAAAGAACGAATTCTAATCGTTGACGATGAGCCCCTCGTCCTGGACCTGGTTGCTTCATACGCGAGCCATATCGGTTTTGAGGCGACAACCGCGAGAAATGGCAAGGAGGCATTGGAGCGCTTAAAAAGTGAACTGATTACGATTTTGATCACCGACATCAAGATGCCTGAGATGGACGGATTTGAGTTGATGAAAGCGGTTCGGTCTGAATTTCCGGATATCCATATCATGGTCATGACTGCCCATGGTGCCTCGTATACATTCACTGATGTGGTGGAGTGCGGAGCGACAGATTATATTCCAAAACCCTTCACCCTCGATGAGATGAGGGCCAAGTTAAACCGGATCGTCCGCGAGAAAGGACTCCTCCGGGATTTGAAGCAGAAATCCCTGGAACTGGAAAAGGTAAATGAAGATCTGAAGAGGCTCGACAACCTCAAGTCCATCTTCGTCTCGAGCGTTTCACATGAACTCCGGACCCCCCTGACGGTCATCAAAGAATTTATCTCTCTGATGCTCGAGGGACACGGGGGAACCCTCACGGAAGATCAGAGAGAGTATCTGGGCATTGCCCATAAAAATATATTGCGTTTGACGAACCTCATCGATACGCTCCTGGACTTTTCGAGGATCGAGTCCGGCAAAGGATTGCAGTTGAAGTTTGAGCCCGCCCGTCTGGTGGAGGTCGTTGAAGATGCATCGATGACTCTCTCTCAATCGCTCGAAGAGAAGAGGATCGCACTTGAGAACCGACTTGACCCGGAGATGCCTCAGGTTCTGATTGACCGGAATCGTCTGGTTGAGGTGTTGATCAACCTCATCAACAACGGAATTAAGTTCACTCCAACCGGAGGCAAGATCACGATCGATACGAAAGGGCTGACGGAGAAAAGGGACTACTTGAAGATGGTGGTGAGCGATACGGGCATTGGAATTCCCCCTGAAGATTTGCCTAAAGTGTTCGATCGATTCTATCAGGGGCATAGCACAGGAGTTTCCATGGGATCGGGTCTGGGGCTTGCTATTACCAAAGAGATCATTGAGGGGCACCGGGGAACCATTCAGGCTGAGAGCCGACTGGGAAGCGGAACCACGTTCATTTTCACCCTCCCCCTTCTCGGGGTGAATAACATCTTTCAACTCCTTGTTGAACCGATGCTGGAGGAATCTGAGAAAGACGAAATCCCATTTTCAATGCTCCGTATCAAGTTTTGGGATCCGAAGATGAAGCGGGAGGTTGTGTTAAGCCACGACTCCTGGGGGAGCGTTAAGTATGCACTCCAGAAGATGGTCCGTTCTGTTGATATCATTGTCCCCTTTCCGAGCAGCCTCATCTATCTCTTCTCATTTATTGATCACAAACTTGCCAGGGAAATCGGAGAAAGGGTGGAGGTGAAGCTGACCCAGGGAGGATATGTCCCGAAGGGAACGGAGGTTCAATTCACCACTTACTCCTTCCCTCAGGATTGCGAATCAAAAGAAGAATTTTTAAAAGGGTGTCATCAGCTCATCAAAATGGAATAAGCTTGTTAGAGAAACGACCTCCTAGTCTAACGCCCCTATCCATGTTCCCCCTCTTAAGATAAGAGGGGGAAGGGGGA
>VGSD01000012.1 GCA_016875155.1 Deltaproteobacteria bacterium
CAATGATCTGGGAATGGGGATGCTCGAGAGACGTCCCGGCCTTTTCCCCGTAGTTTCGGAAGATGGTGATGAGATCGATCTGCTCTGCTTTAGAGAGAGCGATGTATCGCTCTCTGTAAGCCACCACCGTATTTCTGACCTCCTCCAGATTCATGGTAGCAATCGTCAGGTTATGGGACGGTATCTCGATGACGACCTCTGCAATTCCGAATCCATCGGCTTTCAGGAACCGGCCTTCATGTTTCCTCTCTGTGGTGAGATGGCTCTGAAGGGCAGCGAATTTATTCTGGACGACCCGCAGCGACCAGGCCCCGTTCTTTTCAATAGAGAAAAGGGAAGGAGGGGTCTTCGATTCATTGCCCGGGCAAAAGGGGCAATCGTCTCTATGAAGCGGAAGGGGTGTCTTTCTCTCCTTATTCTGGAGGAACTGGTCAGGCCTTTTCGCCCTCTCGGTGGCGATGATCACCCATTCCTTTGAGACCATGTTCTGTCTGAATTCCGGCATATCAATCCTCCTCTTTGATTTCTCCCCCTGTCCGCTCCGGCAGTTGAAAGAGGGTTCTGAGGGTGTTGATATAGAAATCGGACATGGCCTCTCCATCGTTCTGCTTGAGCCGGGTCAGGGGATCATGGAGAATCTTGTTGACAATTGCCGAGGTCAAAGCCTCCAGGGAGCGGCGCTCCTTTTCGGAAAAATTGGGATGGAGGGAAAGCATTTTCTCCAGCTCCCCTTTTCTGATCTCTTCAAATTTATTCCTCAGGGCGATGATGGTAGGAGTGATTTCGAGAGATTGGTACCAGTGGACGAATTTGGTCACTTCATCCTGAACGATCGCCTCTGCTTTCTGTGCTTCTTTTTCGCGGTCTTTAATATTTTCATTTGCCACCTTTTGAAGGTCGTCGATATTGTAAAGATAGGCGTTTTCGATATCGCCCACTTCTGGGGCAATATCTCGGGGGTCTGCAATATCGATGAAGAAGATGGGACTCTGCTTCCGCTCCTTCATCACCTTCACCACCTGGTCATGGTTAATCAGATATTGTGGAGCATCGGTTGCACTGATCACAATATCCACCTTTTTCAACCCCTGTCCCATCTCGTCAAACGGGATGGCCTCCCCATTGAATTCTTTGGCCAGAGAGACCGCCCGTTCGTAGGTCCGGTTGGTCACCAGGATTTTTCCAGCCCCTCCAGCCACCAGGTGACGGGCAGCCAGTTCACACATCTCACCCGCCCCGATCAGGAGGACAGATCTTTGTTCCAAACTTCCGAAGATACTTTCTGCCAGTTCGACTGCAACAGAACTGATTGAGACAGCGCTGTCACCAATCCGGGTCTCACTCCTCACCCTCTTTGCCACATGGAAGGCCCGGTGAAGAAGCCGGTGGAGGATGAGGCCGGAGGTGTTTGATTCGGTTGCCAACGTGTAGGCGGCCTTGATCTGGCCCAGAATCTGCGGCTCGCCCACCACCATGGAATCGAGGCTGGAGGCGACCCGGAAGATGTGCCTTACCGCCTCTTCTCCAATGAGAAAATAAAGGCTTTTCTCAAAATTGATTAAGGGAAGGTCGTGAAATCGGGAGAGAAAATCTTTCAGATCCAGAATGCCTTTTTCAGCGTTTTGCGAGATGGCATAGATTTCGACCCGATTGCAGGTGGAGAGGATCATATTCTCCTTCAAGGAAGGAAGGGAGTGGGCCTGGGAAAGAGCATTCTCCATCTCCGATTCCTCAAAGGCCAGTTTCTCCCGGACCTCAATAGGAGTTGTTTTGTGATTTAAGCCTATGATAATCAATTCAAGCATCGTTATTTCACGGGTGCCTTAGCATCCTTCTTATGGTTTCCAATTTGAATAGGTGTGCAATCCGGGGAGAATAAGATTGACACCTAAAAAGGTGAAGAGCACAGCGAAAAAACCTGCAATGGCCATGATGGCAGCCTTACGTCCCCTCCATCCTACGGTGAGGCGCTGGTGGAGCATGGCTGCATAGAGGAACCAGGTGATCAGAGACCAGGTCTCTTTGGGATCCCATCCCCAGTATCGCCCCCAGGCGTATTCCGCCCAGACTGCACCGGTAATGATCCCAAGGGTTAAAAGTGGAAACCCGAATTTTAAAGATTGGTAATTCAGATCGTCGAGAACTTTGAGAGAAGGGAGCCTCTTTGCAATCGCTCCCATCTTCTTCGACTTGAGTTGATGTTCCTGGATAAGATAGATTACTCCGCAGCAGAAGGCCAGCGTGAAGATGGCATTTCCCAAAAAGGCGAAGGTGACATGGAAGGGATGCCAGAAGCTCCGCAGCACGGGTGCAAGGGGCAGAATCTCTTTGGGAAGGGCGAAGGCAAAGAGCATGAAGATGAGGGCGATGGAAGTGAGGAAGGCCCCTAACACTTTAATCTTGTATTTGAAATTGGCAATCAGCAAAATACCAATAATCATCCAAGCAAAAAAGGAGAAAGACTCGTAGAGGTTCGTCACCGGAGTGTAGCCCGCCTCAAGATATCTTGCGAGGAGAGCCAGAGTATGGGAGACAAAACCGATGGTGACTATGATTGTCGCCAATTTAGAGAGGGAGTCTTTCAGAAAGAGGATATAAGCAGAATAGAATAACGTCCCGAACAGATAGAAGAGCGATGCCAATTTAAAGAAGTGGATGTTCATAGTGTCATTTCCCCCACTTTAGAAAAACCTGCTTTTTAATGCAGAGATGAGTTGTTATGAGAACTTGATGACTCATTTAAAAAAGACAGGGTTTCTGCTCCCATCCTGTCTGTGTTAAATGTCATTTTACCATTTTTTGGTCAAATGGTGAAATTGATAGTTCATGGTCAAGTAGAAAAGGGGATGGATCCAGGGCCTCTTCAGTATTCTCTTATAGATCGAGGAGAGCGAAAAGACCTCTTTCCATATCCTCCTCATCCCTTTTTCCAGGTCCTCCACTGACATCAGGAGGGGTTGGTAAACCACATTGAGGGAGTCGTATTTCTCCCAATCCCTGCAAAAAATCCTTCCTTCCCGTTCCAGTCGTAAATATGATTCTGTCCCCGGATAGGGGGCCATGATGAAGGTGAGTGCCCAGTCGAGTTTGGAATCGATACAAAAGTCAATGATCCGCTGAAAGACTCCTTGGTCGTCGTCATCCAGGCCTACGATAAAGGTTCCCATGATACCTATTCCATAGTCATGTATCCTTTGAACTGCTTCAGCATAGTGAGAGGGTTGGTTGAACCCTTTGCCCATGGCCTTGAGATTTTTTAGAGAGAACGATTCGAAACCGATGTTGATCGCGATGCATCCGCTTTGTGAAAATCCTTCGAGGAGTTTCTGATCGAAGGCAATGGAGACCGGTGCATGGCCATACCAGAGAAGATCGTACTCTTTGAGAAGGGAGACGAGATCAAGAGCAAATCTCTTGTCGCCTGCGATATTGGAGTCAATGATATAGAGGAGTCTCTTTTTAAGAAAGTAGGGAAGGTCCCTGTTGAAGAGAGAGAGAATCTTTTTAGGGAAAGGGTTCATCACCGAACCTTTTGAAAAGAGGGTGGCAAGTTCCTTATCGATCTCGGCAATGGGGCGATTGCGGTATTTGAAACCGAAGAATTTCGAGACGCCGCAGAAGTCGCAGTGATGCGGGCATCCTCTGGTCGTTTCCAGGAGTTTTAAGGGAAAATAGAACCTCGGGTTGAGCAGTTCTCTTTTCGGAAAAGGAAGAAGGGAAGGGTTGATGAATCCATCTGCCTGATAGACCCGTTTCAGGTGTCCTCTTTTGAATTCCTCAATCAACTGAGGCCAGATCTCTTCTGCCTCGCCAATCACCACAGCATCGACATGGCGGAGGGCTTCGTCAGGAAGCATGCTGGCATGAACTCCTCCCATGACGACTGGTACTTCTCTTTTTCTGAATTGATCTGCGATCTGGTAGGCCCGAGGCGCGGCAGGGGTTTGGGCTGTGAGGCCCACTAAATCGGGTTTCTCTTCGAAGTTGATCTTCTCAAAAGCTTCATCAACAATCCTGACCTCTACGTCCGAAGGAGTGACCGCGGCCACATAGGGTAGGTTGAGAAACCCGATCCTGAAAAGAAAAGCCTCTTCTTTTTTCCTTTCTCGCTCCGGTGAGATCAGGAGAATCTTCATGGTCTTAACTTAACCCATTGTAGGCCTTGAGAAAAGTGAGAAAAGGGGTCAGCCCTTGACACGAGACAGTCTCTTGGATAGAATTGGTGTAAATTAACCCCTTGGAGCGCTCTATGGCACGGCCCCTGCGTATCGCTTTTGAAGGTGCCTTCTATCATATAACTGCTAGAGGAAATGAGCGGAGAAAAATTTTCTTGTCTCATCGGGATTACCAGAAGTTTCTCTCATATCTGACAGATGCCCTTCACAAGTACGGTGTTATCCTTCACGCTTTTGTCCTCATGACAAACCACTACCATCTAATCGTTGAGACCCCAAAGGCCAATCTGAGTTCTTTTATGCATAGCCTCAATAGTGCCTATACCACCTATTTCAACATAAAAAGAAAGCGATCAGGCCACCTGTTTCAGGGCAGATATAAATCATTGCTCATCGATGCAGACAACTACCTTCTTGAACTCTCCCGATACATTCACCTCAACCCTGTGAGGGCTGGTATAACAGGAAAGCCGGAAGATTATCGCTATAGCAGCTACCGGGCATATATCTTTCCAAAGGAAGAGACGATCAACTTTCGGGATCTTCTCTGGAATATGGTCGGAAAAGAAGAAAAGGATGGTCCTCGATCTTATCGGGAGTTTGTGGAAACTGCAATTAGAGACCAGCCAATGGATCCCCTTCAAAAGGTATATGGTGGAGTGATTCTAGGTGGGGAGAGGTTCATCCAAGAAGTACTAAAAAGGCTTAACGATCAAGAGATTCAGAAAAAGGAGGTCTCCCATAGACGAGATCTTGAGTCCATAGCGCCGGATATCGATGAGATTGTGGACCTTGTAGGTATTCAGTTCAAGATATCCAAGGAGAATGTACAGGCTACCTCCCCCTATAAGGGATACGCAGTATACCTTGCGAGAAAACACACCCCACTTTCGAACACAGAGATTGGCAGGTATTTTGGAGGTATCGGTTATTCCGCCGTAACCAAGATTGGGACGAGGATCAAAGACAAAATAGACAAAAACAGGAAGCTCAGAAACGAGATGACGAAAATTGAAGAGCAACTGTCTCGTGTCAAGGGCTGACCCCTTCTTTATTCTAAGATTCGGTGAAGCTTTTCAGTTTCTCCGCTCGGCTGGGATGTCTCAATTTCTTTAAGGCCTTTTCCTCGATCTGCCGGATTCGTTCCCGTGTGACATTGAACTCCTGTCCCACCTCCTCGAGGGTATGGTCGTGTTTCTCTCCGATTCCAAACCGCATCCTCAGGATTTTTTCCTCCCGCTTATCCAGGGTGGAGAAGACCGTTTGAATCTGTTTGACCAGATTGGAACTGATGGTGGCGTCCTGAGGAGAGAGGGATTCCCGATCTTCAATAAAGTCCTCCAGGCGACTCTCTTCCTCCTCACCGATAGGTGTTTCAAGGGAGATGGTTTTTTTACTTGCTTTTAAGATCTTCTGAATATGATGGAGAGACAGCCCCATTTTTTCAGCAATTTCCTCCAAAGAAGGTTCCCTTCCCATCTCCTGGACAAGGGTACGGGACGTCCGATTCAATTTATTGATGACTTCGATCATATGGACAGGGATTCGTATGGTGCGGGCTTGATCCGCAATGGCTCGGGTGATGGCCTGACGAACCCACCAGGTCGCATACGTTCCGAACTTATAGCCCCTTTGATATTCAAACTTTTCCACCGCCCTCATCAACCCGATATTCCCCTCCTGAATCAGGTCCAAAAAGGGAAGTCCCCGATTCGTATATCTCTTTGCGATGGAGATCACCAGTCTCAGATTGGCCTTGATCAATTCAGCCTTAGCCTCTTTTACCCGAACTTCCCCTTTCATGATGGCCCGGAGCGCCTCTTTGAGCTGGATCGAAGACAGACCACACTCGGCCTCCACCCTGCTGATTCTGCGTTTGATGTTCCGCAGGATCCTTCTATTCTCTTCAACTTCTTTTTGTTTTAGGCTCCCCTTCTTTGTTCTCGCCCTTTTCATTTTCGAAAGGGAACCGTCAAGTCTTGCTTTGGCTCTCTTCAGTTCCTGATGAGCCTTGTCGATCTGGATATTCGACTGCTTCAGTTTCTGTATGATTCTATCAATCCGATCTCCTCTGAGATTGATCTGTTTAAATGCCAAGAGGATGTTGGCCTGTATTTTTTTAATCTCTTCCTCGGCCTTCTTTTTAGAGGATTTCTTTTTCAGGACTTTCCATTTTTTATGAAGAAGTTGAATCTTACGGGTTCCCTTATCAATTTGACGAATGTGGTGAAGGACCTTTCTCTTCTGAATTTTTTCCTCTTTAAGACTCATCACCTCATCATCAGCGTCGTTGATGATCTCATTAATGCTGATCTTTCCGGTCCGGAGAGCTTTCCCCAGATTGACGATTTCCCTGATCGCCATAGGGCAATTGAGAACCACTCGCAGGATTTCCTGGTATCCGTTTTCAATCTTCTTGGCAACTTCAACTTCCCCCTCACGGGTCAATAATGGGAATGAGCCCATCTCTTTCAGATAGATCCGAACAGGATCGACCATCTTCCCGGGGAGTCCCCCATACCCGACTCCAGGAGTCTCTTCCTCATCCGATACGCGAGCGCTTTCGTCTTCGATTTCGATTCCTGGAAACTCGGCAAATAGTTCGATATCCAATTCGTCAGGAAGGAGGATGGGGTCTTCGCCTGGTTCCAATAGGTAGGGTTTTTCTGAATCCCGGTCTTCCAAAATTCTCTCCTTTTTCAATTCCTTCGTATCCAATTTCTTTTCAATGAAACAGAGCAAAGAGTTATGTCAGACAAGGTGGGATTTCAGATTCTTATAAAAAAAACCGCAAAGAAATTGCTTAGTGTTTCTCCGCGATTTTTCTTTCTTAAGATGATAATCGGTTTTTTGCAATTAGGAGCGGACTAACTATAAGTCATTCCCGGTCAAATAGCAAGGCAATTCGTATCCTATTGAAATCTTTAATATTTGGCCGAACTTGCAGGGGCTGCTGGACAGTGTCGAGTACAGTTGTCGCAATGGTAGTGGATGAAAAATTGGAGATATTGAAGGTGGCGGAAGAATCGCGGGGATTTCATCATCTCAAGCCGTTCTCCCATGGATGGTTTTCCTGCCATTTCAATCAAAAACCGCATGAAGTTTCCAACATCGTCGGGCTGACTTACCTTGACACAACGGTGGCTCTGCACACGGCCATCCTCTGTGAAGGCTTTTCCGGGGCAGGTTGAGCGGCAGTCATACTTACAGGTAAGGCAGGGGTCATAGTCCTTGATAGGAGGGTCGGATTCAAGATCGAGGCTGTTGAGAAGGCCGAGGAACATGACGCGGGGTCCAAATTGGGGAGTCAAGGCAAGTGTGTTCTTGCCCCAGACCGCTAGCCCGCTCTGAACAGCGGCATGACGGAGTGAGATGCTGCCGATGGGAGAACGAAAGGTTTCCTCATTGATTTCAAAAGGCCGGTGTGCCTGCACGAGAAAAGATTCTGCATTGAATTCCCTTTCCATGAATCTTCCGAGATGGTAGGCTGCGGAATTTCCAGCGACCTCCATGCCATAGAGGTAAGAGGGCATCTTGCTCCAGGTGTTCTCCTGGTAATGGTATGCGCCTGCAAGGGGTTTAAAGGCTAAGACGACAATGGATTTGGCTGAAGAAAGGTATCGATGAGGGTCAGGAGAACGGGGGCTGATGTACTCCTTTAAATTTAAAACACTGACGAGATCTACTCCCAACTCCTTTGCCTTATTCTTAATTGTCTCTTTCACTTGGGGTCTCCTTGTGAGATCAAAATTTCGTTAAAAGAAATGAACGGTTGTCGTTGTCGAAGCTCGTATCGATGCTCGTTTGTCGAAACTGGAGGCCCGAAATTTTTTCGAGAATCGAACTCGCGTTTCTTGCTTCGATACGAGTATCGTCACTGTAAACGTATTCTTATAACCTTTACCTCCCCAACATGTCCCAAATTATTCAACTTTTTTCCCTCCCCTGTCAATTAAAAATTTTTCTTGATTCTTTATGTGTTTTCGGTAAAGAATTCATATCAAGCCTGCATTGTACCGAGAAAATTTCAATTAAGGGGGGAAAGCCATGTTTGACATTCTATTGACCCAAGAGGAGAGGAAGTTAAAGCAAGAGGTAAGAACTTTTGTCAAAGAGAAAGTCCCGAGTTCCCTCATCCGGGCGATGGATGCAGAGGAGGTGAAGTATCCGAAAGAGTATATTACAAGCCTGGCTGGGCAGAATCTTCTTGGGCTTCGTTTCTCTAAAGAGTGGGGGGGCAGGGGAATGAAGTGGACCGGAGAGGTGGCAGCCATCGAAGAGATCGGGGTGCTCGGATCGGGATTGACCTGCCTTTACTCATTGGTGAGTATTTGTGGGGAGGCAATCCATCGTTTCGGCACTCCGGAGCAGAAGGAGAAATATCTAAAACCCACCCTCGAAGGTAAACTCTGCTGTGCAGAGGCTCTCACTGAGCCGCGGGGAGGATCCGACTTTTTTGGGGCAACCACCCTTGCCCGAAAAGACGGAGATTATTATATCCTTGATGGCCAGAAACGTTTTGTTGTGGGTGCGGAAGGGGCGGACTATTTTATAGTCTATGCAAAGACAGCGCCTGAGGCAGAACCTCACAAATCGATTTCCTGCTTCATCGTTGAGAGAGAGATGGGCGTGGAAGTCAAGCATGTTTATGGACTTCTGGGTTCCCGCGGAGGAGGTACAGGCAGACTCTATTTCCGGAACACTAAAGTGCCCGCAAAAAACCTTGTGGGTCCGTTGAACGGAGGGTTTCTGGTCTTCAATCAGATGATGATTCCAGAACGGTTGACCACTGCCGCAGGAGCACTCGGCATGGCGAGGTGCTGTCTGGAGATTGCAACGCGATATAGCGATCGGAGAAAAGCATTTGGGGAGACGATTCGCAAATTTGAGGCAGTCAGTTTTAAAATAGCAGATTCAATAGCCAAACTGGATGCGGCTCGAAGCCTTGTCTATGTGACGGCAAAACATGTGGATGAGGGATTGGATTCGAGAAAGATCGTCTCCGAGGCAAAAAAGACATCCACAGAGATGCTCTGGGACGTGGTCAACCATTCGATGCAGGTGATGGGCGGAATCGGATATACGAATGTCTATCCGATCGAGCGTTTCTTCCGTGATGCGAGGTTACAGATGATCTGGACTGGAACAAACGAGATCATGAACCTCCTCATCCAGCATGAGTTCTATAAGGAGGTCTTGGGGAAGATCGGCGAATCGAGAGATGTGGAGAGTGACGCAGGTGACCTCGAAGGAGCAGAAGAGAAGGTCTATGAATAACCAAGTTCCAAGCACCAATAACCAAATAATAACCAATATTACAAAGAATAACTCCCCCTTTCCCCCTCTTAATTTAAGAAGGGGTTGGGAGGTGTTATGGGCGACTGGGACTTAAGCATGACAGCTCGCATTTGTATTACTGGGGTTGGAGTTGTTTCTTCGATTGGGATCGGGAAAGAGGAGTTTCTTTCGTCCTTAAAGAACGGGAAATCCGGCATCGTTGAGATTAAAACTTTCGATACCCATTTCTCACGTTCAAAGAAAGCAGGGGTGGTTCAACACTTCCATCCCAAGGATTTTATCCCTGCCAGTAAGATCCGGCGCCTTGACCGGGCAAGTCAGTTTGCCATTGCCGCATCGAAACTGGCTTTGGCTGATGCTCAATTTTCAGTGACCCAGGAGAATAGCTCAAGGGTAGGAGTTGTTCTGGGATCGGGTTTCTGCGGACTCTCGAGCTCAGAGGAATTCCATCGGGGGCAAGTCTTAAAAGGTTTTTTAGATTTAAACCCGATGCTCTTTCCCAACACCGTTCCCAATGCGGCATCAAGCCATGTTTCCATCGAACTCGGAATTCAAGGAGTCAATTGCACACTCGTTCAATCCTTCTGTTCGGCAGAAGCGGCCATCACTTTTGCCTGCGATCAAATTCAAGGGGGAAGAGCAGACCTCATCCTCACAGGCGGCGTGGATGAACTGAGCGAGTTTCTATTTCGTGGATTTTCTGATCTTCATTTATTAGCGACAGATCAGGGACATGGGGAGAGATCCTGTCCCTACGACCGGATGAGAAATGGACTGATCTTGGGAGAAGGGGCAGGGGTGTTGGCCATTGAATCGGAGAAGCATGCCCGCTCAAGAGGGGCTAAGGTTTACAGTTATATTCTGGGGTATGGTTTGGTAGGGCAATCCTCAAAGAAAAAAGAACCAGAAGATATCAGCCGATCCATCACATTAACCATGAGAGGAAAGGAGAATATCCAGATCGATCATATCAGCGGTGCCGGAAATTCGTCCAGAATACTGGATGAACTGGAAGCCAAAGGGATCAAGGAGACTTTTTCTTCAGGGGCTTTAGGGATTCCAGTGAGTTCCATCAAATCCATGACCGGAGAAGCCATTGCTTTGGGTGGGATAAGGATGGTAGCGAATGTGCTTTCCATGGAACATGGCTTTATCCCGCCAACGATCAATTATCAGTTTCCGGACCCTACCTGCGATCTTAGATATGTCACTCATCAAAAAAAGGATCAGGAACTACGAACTATCCTCCATCTTGGGATATCTCCTGGAGAATGTTATTCATCAATTCTGATGGGGCGCGAATGGAACCAATAACCGGCACAGGAAATCTCATCCTCCTCTTTACTCTGATTCATTTTACCCTGGGTCGTTCCTTTTCCGTGCTTTTTGCCATCGTCAATCAGATGTCTGTTTTTATCTATTTTCCGTTAGCCCTGGCCTATGATTATGTGCAGATTCCCGTTTATGGGATCCTCTTAGAACGATCAAGCAAGAAGTTCTTTGTTGTCCGCTGGCTCACTCACAAAACGGATAAGGTGGTCTCCAGTTTAAGCGAGAGACCCCTAATGAAGAAGGTGATGTCTCTCGGCAATATAGGTCTTATTCTTCTTTCTGCCCTTCCCATCCGTGGTTTCGGAATCCTCTCGGGAAGCATCGTCAGTTTCTTCCTCAAGAAGGGCAGGGTCGAAGGAACAATCTTATTAATGACCGGTTCATTTATAGGGATCTTCATCATCATGGGAATCGCCAAAGGAGTGTTTAAAATCATTGGACTCTTTTAGAATCTAATAACCTCTCAAACTTTCCCTCTCCCCTTGGGGGAGAGGGTGGGGGTGAGGGGAAATTGAGCAAGATTAGAATGACCGATTTCAATGATATTCTAAAAAGCCTTCCTCATTCTTTTCCTTTTCGGATGATTGATCGAATCCTCGAGATCGAACCAGGGAAGAAGGCGGTTGCACTGAAAAGTGTCAGTATTGATGAACCCTACTTTTTAGGCCATTTTCCAAGAGAACCCGTCGTACCGTCCATTCTCATTCTAGAGGCACTGGCGCAGACAGGAGGCATTGCCTTTCATTCATCATTTGAAAAAGAGGAAGAAGGCATTCCCTTTCTGGCAAGAATTGACGAATTTCGATTAAGGAAAGAAGTTTCTCCCGGTGATCAGATCACTTTAGAGGCGGAGATACTACACATCTTTTCAAATCTGGCGAAGGTAAAGGTTCGAGCTAAAGTCGGTGAGGAGATAGTGGCCGAAGGAATGCTGGTTTTAGCCAAAGGGCCGCCCCCAGAATCGCCAGCTTAATTTTTCTTTTTATTTTTAAATTCACGATTTACTCTATCCAAATTATCTTTCTTTGAGAAAAATGCCTTTACAAAAACCTCATACTCTTCTTTTGATAGAAGATCTTTATACCTTTCAATATTTATTTGAGTTATTTCGTATGCCTTTTCAATTTTATCGCAGGGATAACTTTCGCATTTTCCACAATTATCAATATTCTTTTCTATACAGCATTCCCTCACCTTATATTCACATGGTCTATTAAAAGTTTCACATCCATAACAGGCTAATGTTTCTGGAGGGTCTATATTTTCACGCCAGCCGATTTTTTGCCACAAAACAGCTATTTCTTTCAGTTTTTGTTTATCCTGATTTAAAGTCGCATCATACCGAGGGCAAAAATTACAATCATCTCCGCAACAAGCCAATTTAATCATCACATTTCATCCTGGCTTTTGTTTAACAATTTTAAGCGACGTGCCTTTTCAGTTCAATTGAAAGAGGTTTCTGCTCTTTTAACGTGCTGACCTTCAAAATGGAGAACCCGATGACATTCCCCTTATCATCAACTTTTTCCATCACTGCATCGTTCTCGGTCTCTTTGAAATAACCAGCTTTTCTTTCAAAGAGAACTTCAAGGTAGTCTCCTTCCTTGTCGTACCAAACTTTTATTGCTTCCGCCATAGTGTTTCACCTCTTTTCATGGTGTCAGTAAAATATGCAGTTATAATAAAGGGGTCTTGACGTCCCCCTTTAACAATAACACACATGTATTTGTTTCCGACAGACGTTTCAGAATAATACCGATAAAAAAGCTCCGCCTCCAAGTCCGATCTTGATCTGACAACAATTTCGGGATTTTGCAACGTCTCTCTGATTTTATCAATCTGTCCGTACATTTCAGGATGGTCAAACTCAATATGCTCCATACGCTCATCGGTCAAACGGATATTTCTGTTAAAGATATCTTCAAACCATTTCATATCCTTTAATCCATTCTATATGTTTCCTGATCAAAACATGTTACCTGAATCATTTCATTTTACCCAACTTGTCCGTTGCAAACAACTGCCCTCTTCGCAGAAATACAGTGTTCCTTGCAACCAAGGTAAAATAAAGATCTATTTTTTCAATGCAAAAGAAGTTAATTCCCAACCATAAATTCCAATCCAAACCGGATTATCTTCATGTATCAATTTTACAAAATACTTTGCTTCCGGTGAATACCAATACCACGCTTTACCAACCCAATTCCTTCCGCTTTCTCCTATCCCCTCTTGCCTATACTCTATCTTAACAGTATTAAATTTACCCGCCTCAACCATGATGTCTTCCCACCCTAAAACTGTATAGGTTTCATAGTAAATATTTTCAGGTGAAGCTAAATTTGTTCCACGGGTTGCTCTACTTACAAATCGATCTTTCCCCCAACTCTTTCCAATATCTAATGGAAAATTTAAAAGTCTTTTCCTACTCCCTTTATACTCTTTCCGTTTATCTCCCTCTATTGAGTAAAGTATATTAAGAGAGGATTTATCATAAATATAAATAGATGTTCCACTTTTTATGGTATAAGTATTTCCATCTGCATTAACAACCATCATAGTGGCTCTTCCCTTAAAATTCCATTTATCTTCGATATTCCAAACAGGAGTTTCAATCTTCTCTTGTGCATGGACCGTAATAGTAAAAAATAGAATCAAACAATTTAATATAAGAATCTTTTTCATAACACCCACCCCCTTTTGATTTAATTTTAGTGGCACTTTTTCCCTATGTGACTTCTCCTTGCTTGCAATGCACAGCTAACTTTTTCACATCCGAAATGAGGTTTGGATATACAGCCTCTCGGTGTTGCCACAAAATCTCTCTGTCTTTGAGAAATATTATCAACTCTCACCTCCTTCCTACATCGCCAAGAGATTCAGTGGACTTTAATAGGTTGAATTTGTACAGTAATAATGTTGGCTTATTGAAGTTGTACTGGTGCATAAAATACCATAACCGTTAAATAAGTCAATTATTTTGGGGAGATTTCTTAAAAAGTCCAGAAATCTCTGATTACATAGATTATGAATTGATTACATCGATTAAAATGCATTTATGATAAGAAAATCTCCCTCGCCCCTATTTGAGGCTGTGTCATAATTCCGTTTATGGTTCGAGAGCCTCACCACGAACGGATATCCCCATTGCGATTTTGGGGTGGGTGGTTTATGGTTATTTTGATGAAAGAGCGTATCTCAGAATCTGGAGTTATTGAAGACCAAGAATTAGCCGAGTATTACAGCCTCATGGCGAAGAAGCACATGAGGATTCCGTGCCAACGGGTGCTCAGCCGGATAAAGGGAAAAGGGATTCATCAAGGAAGTTGCCTTGATGTTGGAACCGGCCCAGGAATCTTTCCCATCTTCTTATCGAAGGCGCTTCCGGAAATCCAATTTAAAGCGATTGATCTCTCTTCCGTGATGGTCGATATCGCCCGGAAAAATGCGATTGAAGCGGGCACAATAGAAAAGATTGATTTTCAGGTGGGATCTGCTTATTCGCTTCCCTGCGATGATCATTCTCTTGACCTCCTGCTCTGCATCAATACGCTTCATCATCTGGATCGTCCTGCTGACTTCTTCAATGAAGTGGCGCGGACATTGAAGCCAGAAGGGAGCTTTGTTATAGTTGATTTCCACAGGGACGCTTCTTTTATCTGGATAGGGCTCTTTAATCTCTTTTGGAAATTGTTCTTCGGAAAACATCCAAAAGCCAAAGAAGGTTTTATCGAATCGGTCAATTCCTCCTATACACTGGAAGAATGCCGAGCCTTTTTAAATCAATCGAAATTAAGAAACTGGAAACTTTATACCCGCACCATTGAGATGTGGATCGAAACC
>VGSD01000013.1 GCA_016875155.1 Deltaproteobacteria bacterium
ACTCCTGACAATCGGATTCTTTTATCGTTACCTCTATGGCATGTTTTGGCATGAACATAGTGTATCACAAGCTTAAATATAAATCCAGTTATTTATGAGACATTACAGTAGGGAAAATGGAATGGGGAAGATTATTATTAGGATATCGTTTCCAATAGCCCTTTCAGGTAGCCGATGGAAAAACTGGCAATGCTCTGTGGGTCAGGGTCGAATCGGAAGACCTCGACAGAGATGTAGCCTTTGTAGCCGTTTTTAAGCAATGTATTCAGGATGGGCTCGAATTTAATATCACCGAAACCTGGTCCCGATCCATTGGCATCGTTGACATGGACGTGTCGGAGGTATCCAGAGTCCAGAGTCCGGAGCAAAGAATTGGTCAGCGATTTCTCAGAAGCCGAGGCGCTCCGGCAATCGAAGACCATCTTTAAATTGGGATGCCGAACCTCTTTTACAAACCGGATCGCTTCATCGATGGTGTTGATGAAGTTGGTTTGAGGGGGAGCCAGGGGTTCAATGCAGTAGATCACATTTCTCTGACGGGCTGCTTTCAGGCTAACCCTGAACGTCTCTTTGGCATACTCCCACGATGCCTTGGCGTCCCATCCCTCTTTAATCGTCCTCTGATGGGGAGATCCGTGGACGAGAATCTTTCCTCCAAGATCGGCGCAGAAATGGATGAGGGCTTCGATATATTCCTGGGTCTGGATGCGTATGAATTCATCCGGATGGTTGATGTAGAGGCCTTCAGGTTTAACGAGAAGCCAGTGAAGCCCGACGATCTCAATCCCGTTATCCTCTGCGGCCCGACGGATTGCATTTCTTCTCTTCGTGGATATCTCGGTTACCGAATCGGCTAGGGTGAAGGGCGCGATCTCCATTCCATCGTAGCCCAGTCGTGCGGCATATTCAAAGACCCTTTCGATGGGCCATCCTTGGAAGAGCTCATTGCAGATGGAGATCTTAAAAGGGCTTTTCTTATTCATTTCCTCCCTCTCTTCTTAAACGTGTGTTGTTTTTTCATTGGTTTCTTAAGAATTGAAATCATCTCTTTTTCAAATGTATCATAAGCCGCCTTGAATTCAAAGAGGGTTTTCTGCACAGGGCCGAACTCCGGCCAATCCGAAGGGGTTAAGCCTTTCAATCCAAACTCACCTGAGATGCCCACTTCTTTAAACACCTCAGCCAATTCTGGATTGATCTCGTAAGCCTTCCGAAAATCCTCTATCTGATTGAGAAGATCGAAAACCTCTTTTGAAAAAGAATGTGAGATAGACTCTTCAAACCCTTTCAAGTCAAATTGGAGTGCTTCTGCCATTTTTCTCACATTCTCCTGGTGATCCGGAAATTCAGTATGGACAAGGTTACGGCAGGTAAGGGTCCAGTAGGTGTCGAAAGGTTTCCTTTTAGAGGCAGGTAGGTAGTGAATTCGGTCCATGATGAGACGTGCCTGAAATTGGGTTATTCCTTTTCTATTCATTAAATAAGCGATCCATTTTTTTCGGTTCTCATCGGAAAAGAAGAGTGACCAGACCCTTCTTGCTACCAATGTCCCTGATTTGCCAATCCCATCTTCCAATTTCTGAAGGGATTCCTTTGAGGTGACTTCTTCCAAGGCGCTGAAGATGGGGTCGTTCAAGATCTTTTGGCCATGTGCGAAACGCGTTGCCGCAAGGACCTTCTCTTCATAATTCTTTGCCATGGCCACTTTCTCTTTGGTTCCATTTGCTTCGGAAAGGCGTTCAACCTTTTGAATGGCTTTCCCTAGGCCAACCTTCATTTTTAATTCCTTAAAGAGTTCTTCAAGTTTGACCTCTCTCAGATGGCTTTCGAGACGCCCGCCCATGTTGGTCATATAGAGCTGGGTTGGCCGGATTCCTTTTTTGATGGCATCAGCCATTCCTTCCATCTCTTCCAGAATGAGCGTCGCTTCCTGGCTGACGCTATAATCAACCGTGATGTTTGACCCGAAGCCAAAGGAATTGATCTTTCTGGTAATGGTTCTGGCAGCGGGTGTTGTGGCAGCCACTTTGATGACGAGATTCGGTCTTCCTTTCCATCCGTCCATCCGGTAACCAGCGAGAAGGTACTGATCATAGAGGGAGAGGTTTTCAGAGGTGAGAGAAAACGCCTTAAACACATCTCTGATACTCTCCTCCACGAGGTGTGCAATATTGGGATTGAGTTGGAAACTGACGACACCCCCTCCGGAGGTTTCTCGAAGGTTGAAGAAAATGGGACGGAACACATAGAGATTATCCCAGAGGGCAAGCAGTGTGGCGTAAAGCGTTATCTCCTCACCATATTGAGAAGGTTTGGCAGACCAGCGTTTAAAATCCGGATGTCGCTTCACTTCTTCGCGAAAGAGTGTGGTGAGAGAAGGTTCATCCTGATAAGCCCTTGCAGCCAGAACAGGATTGGTAGAAACCTGTTCAAATCCTAAGTGTCTGAGCCATCTCAAGCCGATAGCATAATCATTACCGAATTTACAAAGCCCATCTTTCACCATTTTGGTGTAGACGTTCTCTCGGATCTCCTTTTCAGCTTTTTTTAAAAATTGGGCAAAGAGATTTCTCTTGAAATCGAGGCCCTCTTCGATTCGAAGGGCTGTCTTGGCAACCATGCTGTTTCCCTTCTGGACCCTCTTCATCTTTGATAACCATTCCTGTAAGACTGCCCGAGCGATCGAAAACCCTCCCTCCTTCTTTTCAATATCTTCCCATTCTTCAAGAGAATTCAGGATATATTGAAGGGATTGGGCCTTCTCATCATCATTGAGCCAACGGCTTTCGAGACCATAGAAGTTCAGTGCGGTCTCCAACATATATTCGTAAGAGAATTGCCTAAGTTGAACTTTATGTTGAAAGGTTTCTTTCGATTCATCGGAAACTGGCCGGGAAATGGAGAAGAGGAGGTTCAATTTTCGGATGAGGCCTCCTACGGTTTCGGACAATTTCCCGTTGATTTGAGGGAAGAGGAGGTGGTCAGAAGCCAGGGTGGTCTGGCCCCACTGGACAAGGGAGAAGAGATGGTTGACGTGGTCATCCTTGATAGGTGGTCTCTCTTCAAATGAAAGAGGTTGCGGATGGCTGGATTGAACGACCTGGTTCACAACATCTTGTCTTACACTTCGCATAAATCATCTCCTCTCTCAACTCCCAGTAGATTTAAGTGTTTCTCAATATGATTTTCAAGGAGAGACCAGTAGCCCTCCTCATGTTCGATCAATGTCTTAAAGAATAATCCCCGTGATGGGCTATTCAGCAGAAAACCATACGTGATATGAAGAAGCTGCCTTGAATTCTCCTCATCCAGAAGTTCAGAAAGGTGTTGATCATCCAGATTCTCCGGCTTTGGAACCCGGTTCAAATCTGTGGTCACATGATAAAGCTTGGAGGCTTCCTTAAAGGCAGATAAGGCCGTGCGATACATCTCTTTAAAGAGGGAAGGGGATTTCAGGGCGATCAGGCGTACGGCCTCCAGCCAGCTTGTCCCTGCTGTTTTAAGATGGACTTTTCCTCCAGCGATTTCCCCGACATGGGGGAAGATGGAGAATTTGTCGCTTCCCGAGTGGATGGAGAGTTTGTAATTTCCATAATGCTGCGCAATGAGGCTGTGGTGGTAGAACTGTTTCCTAAAGGCTTGGACCTCTCCGCGATAGTCAATCCCCTTCTGAAACTCCCCGATGAACCTGGGGGCAAGCGATTCAAACCGTACCCCTCGATGGCGTAACACAATCATCAGGAAAAGATGGGTCTCCGGAGGAGTAGGGAAGGGAATCTCGTCGGCGGATATCTCAAAATCAATCAGGTTTTTTCTTCCTGTTCGCTTCATAATAAATTGATAGACCTCTTCGGAGAAATCAATCGCCTTATGAAAGAGAAGGACATCCCTTTTCACTTCTTCCTCTGAAAAACGTATGGAGAGTTCGCCACTCGTGTCCCGGAATGTAAATTCCTTGTCCAATAAGAGATGGAGAAGGACCTTTGCATCTCCGGGGTCGATCTCCTCTCTGAATCTTCGTTCAACCATTTCGTTTCTTATGGAAAGCGCTTCGAAGTTCAATTTTTCTGAGAGATCAAGGGTGATCATGGAAACCCCTGCATCCAGAGCCAATTTCACCTCATCCAGAGATTTCAGGTGATCTCCGTCTGCACCATAACCCTTCCGGTAATTTTCTTGAAAGACCGACCAAGCCGCATCTGCGATGACCTCTTTAAAATTTCTGTTGGTCTGGCCATTCTCACGAATCGACTGCTGAGCAAAAACAGGTCGGGCCTTGAACTTTCTGACTGCCCGGATATGTCCGGGAGTAGCCATACCAAGACGATCTCCGGTTCCAATGGTCGCAGGGTAATTCAGCAGTGAGACCGGCTTGGTGAAGGGAAAGAGTTCCATTAATATGAGGGTATTCCCCAGTGAGAGATCGCATAGTTTGAGAGAGGGAACGTGGTTAAAAATATTTCCGGTAAAAGGATCCTTAAGGAGCGCTTCTTTATCGCCGATGATTGCCAGCTTTTTACTATCACCGATTCGAATCAGCCCAAAGAACAATTCGCTCTGTGAGCAGAAAGAGGTAGGATAGACCTTTTTGAGGTCAATGGGAAAAACCTGAAAGAAGTTCAAAAGTTCATCAAAAGTGGGAATCCGGCTCGGTTCAATCAACATCCTATCCTTTCTCTTTAATCATAGTGGGGAAGAGATGTTTTATTTTTTTGAAAACGGCGCTTGCCATTTTGAGGGCTCCGAATCAAAGCCGTCTCATTATATATCTTTCTGATCTTGACTGTCAATTTTCAGAGAAAGACTATTTCTTGACCCATTCGGCAGCGTTTCTCCCCGTATTTTTAAACAGGAGAAACCGCTGCTCAGGGTCAACCCCTGCCTACCGGCAGGCAGGCTGAGCCCCTTGGGCTGATCGGGTTGACAGAGTTCGCCGAAATCTTAAGTCGAAAGCAATCCCTGGTGTTAATGCTATTGAGTCGAAGGGTTGATTTTTTAAACTATCTTCATCATAATTGGAACAAACACGATGGTTTACCCCGTTAGAAAGTCTTCGACTTCCTTTTTTGGGACGGTTTCCAATGGTTTTTCTAACGGGGTGAAAGGCCAAAGATGATTAGAGAAGGAGTGGCGGCATCATTAAAGAAAATATTTGGGATTGATGAGATTCCCATCAATATCCCGCCCAAGAGGGAGATGGGCGATCTTTCGAGTGCGATCTGCCTATCCCTTGCTAAGGAAAAACGTCGCCCGCCGCTGGAGATTGCAAAAGAAGTGGTTGAACAATTGAAGACAAATCCTCCAGCCTATATTGAGGAAATCAATCTGACCCCCCCCGGGTATATCAATTTTAAGGTCCAATGGCCTAAATTAACAAAAGAATTGATACGTGAAATCTTTGAAAAGGTTAACCTCTTCGGACAACCCATTCCGTCTGAGAGAGAGAAGGTCTTTGTCGAACATACGAGCGTCAATCCCAACAAAGCCATGCATATCGGCCACCTTCGTAATTCGGTCTTGGGCGATACGGTGGCTAGGGTTTTTCGATGGCTCGGCTATTCGACGGAGGTTTGCAACTATATTGACGACACAGGCGTTCAGGTAGTCGATGTGGTTACGGCTCTCCTCTACCTTGACTCTCCCTTTTTTAAAGAAGGATCATCTGACATCGAATCAATATGGGAAAAGGTTCCGAAGAACCTGTCCTTCGACTATTTCTGTTGGGATATCTATGCCCGTTTCCAGAGTGAGGTCGAAAAAGATTCATCTCTTAAAGAGAAGCGGGAATGGATTCTCCAACAGATCGAGAATGGGCGTCCTCCAGTTGCAACCTTTGCCAAAGGATTAGCCACCCGAATTGTTCAATCCCACCTCGAAACCGTGGCGCAACTCTCCATCTATTATGATTTGCTCAACTGGGAGTCCGATATCATCCATCAGGGTTTCTGGGAATCCACCTTCGAACTCCTCAAGGAGAGAGGGGGGCTCCGATTTGAGACAGAGGGTCCCAATCAAGGGTGCTGGGTTGTCCCATTCGGTGGAATTGTGGAGACAGACAATGGAATCAAGAGTCTGGACAAGATTCTGGTCCGTTCCAACGGAAGCGTGACCTATACGGGAAAGGACACGGCTTACCAACTCTGGAAATTCGGGCTCCTCAAGAAAGATTTTTTATACAAAAACTGGGGAACTCAAGCCAACAGAGAAAATCTCTGGACAACGGCGAAGAATGGCCAACCCGCAGACCGTCTTCAAAGACAATTTGGAAAAGCGGATCGGGTGATCAATGTGATTGATGTGAGACAGAGTTACCCCCAGGAGGTGGTGCGCGAATGCCTCCGGCAGATGAGTTTCGAGAAAGAGGCAGAGCAGTCCATTCATCTGGCCTATGAGGTGGTTAATCTTTCTCCCTCTGCTGCAAGGATTTTAGGTGCGGAGGATACCGAAGAAGGAAAATCTGTGGCTATGTCAGGCCGCTCTGGAACAGGAGTGAAAGCAAAGGATTTCATCGAGATGGTGCGAAAGAAGGTGGTGGAGAAGGCAGACCATCCCCTTGAAGAAAATGTTGCCAGGGCGCTGGCTTCTGCGGCCATCCGTTACTACCTTCTCAAATTCACACTTGAGAGTCAGATCATTTTCGACTTTGATGAAGCCCTTAAAACGACCGGGGATACAGGGATCTATCTGGAGTATGCCCATGCGCGGGCATGTAGTATCCTGAGGAAGGCTGAAGAACGAAAAATCGAGTTTGGTTGGAGTCAGGAGGCTGTTCCACCCAAGTTGACTGAGACCGAGAGGGATCTGGTGGAGGTTCTCTCGAGGTTCAATTCCACAGTCGTCAGGGCAGGAAAGAACCTCAGGATGTCCCAGTTGACAGAGTACGCTTTTGATCTTGCCACCTCCTTTACGAATTTCTATGAACATCCTGATCCAGGATCAGATATCCAGACTCCATTCATCCATCTTCAAGATCGAAACTTGCGGACTTTCAGGCTCTCTCTGGTACAGGCATTTCGGATTGTGATGGGAAATACACTCCGGTTGATGGGAATGCCCACTCTTGAAAAAATATAAAGGTACCAGTGGTCAAGGATTCAAGGGGTCAAGTGATCTTTGAAATACTGGAACCCTGGAACCCTCGAATCCTTGCACCCTTTTAAAAAATGAGGTGAGATCTATGTCTCGTAGACTAAGAACATTACCTCGAGGTTGGTATCCTATTGATCAGAAGGAGTGTCAGAGGGAGATTGAATCCTTCCTGGAAGGATGGTCACCCTCCATCCCTCTCATATCGGTCAAGGGAGGCATTGTCCCCCATGCAGGCTGGTATTTCTCTGGAAAGCTTGCATCAAGGATCTTTCATCTTCTTAAATTAAAGGGAAAGACTGACCTGATCGTTCTCTATGGTGGTCATCTTGGTCCTCAAGATTCTCCACGAATAGTGATGGAGAACTCCTGG
Organism: Deltaproteobacteria bacterium; assembly: GCA_016875155.1. Next base: position 7,460 of record VGSD01000013.1, read on the forward strand.
GAAACCCCTTTAGGAGAGATGGAAATGGATTCGGAGTTTGCTAAAAGTTTGCTAAATAGAATCGAGGTGAAGACGGAGAACCCGGCAAGCGGTGACAATACAATGGAGATTCAACTTCCCATGATCAAATACTTTTTCCCAAATACGAAACTTCTTGCCATCCGATCACCTTCATCGTTGAAGGCAAAAAAACTGGGCGAGGAAGTAGCCAGCCTTGCCAAAGAAAAGGGTAAAGCGATCCTTGCGATCGGCTCGACCGATCTCACCCATTATGGCCCAAACTATGATTTCACTAAAAAAGGAATCGGCCCTTCCGCGCTGAAATGGGTGAGAGAGGAGAATGACAGGGGTTTTATTGATTGTGCCCTGAAAATGGACGCTGAGGGGCTGATCAGGCATGCGGGAGAAAACGAGAGCGCCTGTAGTTCAGGAGCAGCAGCGTCTGCAATAGTGACTTGCAGGGCCATGGGGGCGAAAAAAGGAAATTTGATTGATTACTATACCAGTTATGATATTATGCCTGATGAGAGTTTTGTGGGTTATACGGGGATTCTGTATGAGTGAGGATGGTTGCCAAATGGGTTAATAGCAAGGGGGGGGATAGCATTGCCTGCTTCAGGAAAAAAGATGATCCTATTCGCCGGGGACGATCAGTTCCTGCGCGATTGGTATTTGAAAACCCTTAACGAAAACGGTTATCTCACTGAGAGCGCAGCCCTGAAGGATTTGGAAGAAGCGCTCTCACGCTTTCCGGTTGATCTCGTGTTGATTGACCTGCCCCCCGAAGCAGAATCCCAAACCTACATCTCACAGGCTTTACGGGTTCGGCCTGCCATTCCAGTGGTACTATCGATCGAGTTCGAACGTTTCAGTTTTGCGGGTGAAGCTTTCCGGTCTGGTGCAGCTGAAATTCTCCCCAAGCCAGTCGAACCACAAATGATGCTGATGATCTTACATCGAGTCCTTGAGGAAGATCGCCTGCTCAAGGAGAACAAAGAACTACAGGATTATGTAAAACTCTACAGTGCCTGCCAGCGGATTACCACCCAACTTGAAGGGGAGGGAGTTCGTACAGCAACTTTAAACGCCCTCGTCTCAGAGACCGGTTCTCGAGTGGCATTTTTTCTGGACTGGCCGTCTGTGGCCACCGTACCACAAACACAGGGACTGTCAGGCTTGAATGAAAGTGAGATTAAATTATTTTTGGATGAACTCATCCCTTTGATTCGCCAGCGGTTCAACGCTGCAGAGGCTTACACAATCGCCTTCGATGCTCATGGCAGTGAATTCAAGCATCTACAGAAAAATGGTTTTATTGAAGCCTTGATTGTTCCCTTGCGTGATCACGTTTCGTTACTGGGCCTCTTCATATTGCTGCGAAATGAGCAAGACCCTCGCTGGACGACCAAAGTCATGGAAGAAGTTAATTTTATAAGGCAGCATACGACCCTTGCTTGGCATAATGCCTCTCTTTATGCAAATGCAAAAGAGTTAGCCATGCTGGATGATTTAACCGGTCTATACAATGTTCGCTACCTCCATCTGGCTATCGGCCGCGAACTGGTTCATTATCGGGAGTCCGGCACCCCCTTTACTGTTCTTTTTCTGGACATCGATTATTTGAAGCGGGTCAATGACCTTCATGGTCACCAGGTTGGCAGCCAGTTACTTGTGGAAGTCGCCCGAGTCCTTCGCCGATGTGTGCGGGATAACGATGTCGTCGTGCGTTATGGAGGCGATGAGTTTAACATTGTACTGAAGGCCACTCCGTTGAGCACTGCAGAACAGGTCGCCAATCGAATACGCACCACAATTTCCCGACACTCTTTCCTAGGACGTGAAGGATTGAATCTTCAGATTACGGTATGCATTGGTGTGGCTGCCTGTCCTATCCACGCCCAGAGTCCAGAGGAACTGATCTTCCTATCTGACTGCGCCATGTACAAAGGCAAGAATTCGACACGAAACCTGGTCATCATCGCAGATCCCGAAGATCTGGTCAGACCGAAAGGGCCCCCACATTAAAATTGGAAAGTGATGAACCCCCAAGGATCGATTTCGGAATAGGAGAAGGGGTCTTATTTTAAACTGACGGAGGACAAAATGGAGACAAAAAAAATTTGCGTATTGGGAGCAGGTTTGATGGGGGCAGGGATCGCCCAGGTCTGCGCTGAGGCAGGGTTTGAAGTTTCGATGAGGGACATCGAGGCCCGGTTTGTCCAAGGAGGTCTCAATATCATTAAAAAGAATTATGAAAGGGCTATCAGCAAGGGGAAGATGACGAAGGAGCAAGCCGACGCGCTTTTATCCAAGGTGATCGGGACGGTGGATATCATTGAAGCGGTAAAAGGGGCAGAGGTGGTCATCGAGGCGGTCATTGAGAACATGGAACTTAAAAAGGAGGTCTATAAGGAACTCGATCAGCTGGCTTCGAAAGAGACGATCTTGGCCTCCAATACATCAGGGCTTTCTATCACGGAAATTGCCTCAGTCACCAAAAGGCCTGATAAAGTGATCGGCATGCATTTTTTTAATCCTGTTCCGGCAATGAAACTGGTTGAGATCATTAAGGGCCAATCCACCTCTGAAGAGACCTATCAGACCATCAAAGCCCTATCACAAAAACTGGGAAAAACACCTGTCCTGGTGAATGAGGCACCCGGCTTTGTTGTCAATCGGATCTTTGTCCCCATGATCAATGAGGCGATTTTTGTCCTTCAGGAAGGGATCGCTTCTGCAGAGGATATTGATCAAGCGATGGTCCTCGGAGTGAATCATCCGATGGGTCCCTTAGCCCTGGCTGATCTTGTCGGACTGGATACGCTCCTCATGGTTCAAGAGAACCTTTACAAAGAGTTCGGAGATTCGAAGTACCGTCCTTGCCCTCTCCTCCGAAAGATGGTCCGCGCCGGACTTTTAGGGAGAAAAAGCGGCAAAGGGTTTTATGAATATAAATAATATTGACAATGGTTCTTCAAACTGGTAATAAATGCTTCACCATTTGCACGGGAGAGGAGGTGGGGGAAAAAATCGAGATTAAAAATTGTCAATCAACTCATTTTATCAAAGGAGGTGTGAGAATGAAAAGAAGGATATTACTGATATGTCTGGTCTTTGTTTTTATCGCCGGTCTTCTGATGATTCATTTACCCGCTAAAGTTTTTGCCCAGGCCAAGCCCATTGTTCTGGGACTGCCGACTTCTTTTTTCCAGCCTTTATGTAAATCGGGCAAGCTCGCTGTCGAGATGGCCATTGATGAGATCAATGCAGGGGGAGGCATCCTGGTCAAAGACGAAGGGGTGAAGCGTCCCTTAAAATTAGTGACGGCGGATACCCGTTGCGGAGAGCCTGGAACGCCTGTCCATTCGGCCCTCATGGCTGTGGACAAGTTGATCGCCGACGAAAAACCGGATGCCATTGTAGTGGCGCCCTTCCGATCCGAAGCGATGGTGGCGACCATGGACCTTATTGCCAAGTATAAGATGGTTACTATTCAAACCATTGCACAGACCCCCAAATTGATCGAGATCTTTCAGGGTGATCCCGAAAAGTATAAATACTGGTTCAGGGCGACAACGAATTCAACTTATGTAGGAACCACGGCAGCCAGATCCATTGATGCCTTGAGGAAACAGTTCGGATATGACAAGATTTTTGCCATAGTTCAGGACACCCTTTGGGCAAAGGCCACCGTAGATGCTTTAAAGGGAAGGCTTGAGGGACTTGGCTGGAAGATGGTGGGTTTAGAATTGGTTCCAGTAGGCACCAATGATTTTTCGCCCATCCTGAGCAAGGCCAGAGGTTCGGGCGCCCAGATGCTCTATGTAGTGGGAGATATGCCGACTCTTCCGGTCTGTTTCAAGCAGTGGAAATCGATGAAAATACCCACCATGCTCTTCCTCGATTTCGCCGTGGTCACCTCGACCAAAGCATGGGGAATGTACGGAGAGGATCTCGATTATGTGATGGTGATGCCCTTTCCAGGAGGAACCGGAGCGCCGGTGAAAGCCCTGCCGAAATCGGTCGATTTCCACAATCGCTGGGCGGCCAAGAAGTATCCTGGCATGGATGATCCGAGAGTTGTTTCCTCTGCCTATGATGGGGTCTATATCCTTAAAGATGCGATTGAGCGGGCCGGTTTTGTCCCTTCAAAGGACCCTGACAAGTTTGTCGGCTTTCTTGAAAAGACAGACATGATGGGTGTTTCAGGTAGAATCAGGTTTGACAAGGCGACCCATCAGCAGGTCTTTAACGGAGACCCGAAGGAAGCATCCATTATCGTTTCCTACCAGTGGAGGGCTGGGAAGATGGTGCCGATCTTTCCGGACCTTGTTGCAGAAGCAAAAGTTGAACTGGCTCCCTGGATGAAGTAATACATTCAAAGGATTCGAGGGTTCCAGAGGTCAAGGGTTCAAGTAAAACAAGAAGATTTTCGGAAGCCAGTTTCAAGAAAACTTGAACCCTTGTGACACTTTAGCTGTTTGAAAAACTTCTTAAAATCCCTCCCCACCTCCCTTTTCCAAAGGGAGGTAAAACACTTCCCCCTTTGGCAAAGGGGGATTAAGGGGGATTTTGTGATGATTTTTTTGATCCATTGACCTATAAAAAAACTTCTTTTCAAAAAACTAAATTGATACGAACCCTTGAACCCTCGAACCCTTGGGCCCTTACTCGTATCGTGTAGACTGAAGCCTATTTGCTTAAAAAACTATGGAGATTCTGATCTATGGCATTACCAATAGTGTTACCCTGGCGCTGATGGCCATCGGATTCAGCCTCACCTTCGGGATCAGCGGAGTGCCTAACTTCGCTCATGGGGCATTCTACCTCCTTGGCGGCATTCTGACCTGGATCTTCATCAACCAATTAGGAATTCCCTATCTCTTTTCCGCCATCCTATCAGTCATCATTGTTGGTCTTCTCGGATTTGTTCTTTACTGGGGGTTGATGCTTCGATTGAGAGGACTGGTGGTCAATGAGGTGATCGCCACCCTGGCAGCTGCCATTGTCATCATCGAAGTATTGCGCTATCTGGGTTTTTCAGGATTCACCTATGTCCTTCCGGAATTTATCAAAGGGAGCGTCAACATAGGGAAGGTCTGGCTCGACTATCAGCGGATATTTCTCGTGGGCATCGGCGTTGGCTTGATCATCTTCCTCTATTTTTTTACCCATCGCACACGGGTCGGCCTCTCCTTCAGAGCCATCGCCCAGAATGAACGGACAGCCATTTCGCTGGGAATCGACTCCGACCGGACAGCCGCACTCAGCCTGGCCTTTGGTTCAGCCCTTGCGGTCGTAGCAGGGCTGGCCATCCTGCCTCTCGGCTCAATCGATACGGAGGTGGGATACGACATCCTGATATATGCCCTTGCGGTGGGCATTGTGGGCGGATTGGAGAGCGTTCCCGGAATTGTCCTGGCAAGCTTTATTCTCGGCTTCTGCCAGATCCTGGTGGCCACCTTCTTCAAGGCACAGTGGCTGACCGTCGTCACCCTGGCGGCAATTGTCCTCATCTTAGCAGTTAAGCCTTCCGGCATCTTCGGCAAATATAAAGAGCTGGAAGAGAGAGTTTGATATGGCTGAAGCGGTCCGATATCGAAAAGAGAGAATTGATCGTGGAATTAAAGCGAGGACGGATACCATCTATGTCCTATCTTCTTTTCGGGACATGGTCTACCTCTTTTTGCCTCGTTTCCTGCCGATTTTTCTGCTACTTCTTCTCCCCTTTTTTGTAAAGGGAGGATACTGGGAAAAGGTCTTATTCTATTCGTGTATGTTCGCCCTTCTGGCGTTGAGCTGGGATTTCATGGCTTCCGTGGGGCTGGTTTCATTAGGGCAGGCCCTTTTCTTTGGCGTGGGAGCCTATATCAGCGGAGGGTTAAACCACTATTTTAAGATGGACATCTTTTTAACCATTCCGATCGCTACGCTCGGAGGGGCGCTCTTCTGCACCATTCTTCTCGTTTCGGTATTGAGACTGAGGGGAGTCTATTTCTCCATGGTGACCCTGATCCTTCCTCTGCTCTTTGCCCATCTGATTGAAACGCTGGATATTCTCGGAGGAACCCATGGATTGCTCTCCCTGACGCCATTTCCAGGCGGCTGGCCGGCGATGTATCTGGCGATCATTGGCGTAATCGTCTGCCTTTTCGGATTCCGGAAACTGATCAATGAGGATTTCGGACTGGTCCTGAGGGGAATCAAGGATGATGACCGGGTCGTCATGGCCGGAGGAATCAATATCTACTGGTATAAGGCCCAGGCCATTTTTATCGCAGGTGCAGTGGGTTGTTTTGCGGGGGCCCTGATGACACACTACTACCAGTTTGTAGGCCGCTCTGTTTTTGCTCTCGATTATACGGTTCTGCCTCTGGCGAGCGCTGTTTTAGGCGGACCGGGAAGCTTTGCAGGAGCCACCATTGGCACATTTATCTTGGTTCCACTTTCAGAAGCCCTTCGCGCATTAGGCGGTTTAAGGATGGCCCTTTACGGCGTTATCCTGATCGCCGCCCTGGTCGTTCTTCCAGAAGGTCTTTTCCACTATATCGAAAGAAGGTATCATCAGTTTGAGAGGGATGTGAGGGTATAGATGCAGGACGAAGTAATCTTAAAGGTTGAACACCTGACCAAGCGCTTCGGCGGCGTCGTCGCTGTGGACAATGTGAGCTTTGGGCTGCAAAAGGGTGAATTTTTGGGAATCATCGGCCCCAATGGGTCGGGCAAGACAACCCTGATTAATCTGATTACCGGCTTTGTCAAACCAACCTCCGGCAAAGTCATCTATCAGGACAGGGATATCACCGGCAAGGCACCCTATCGGATCGCCTGCCTCGGTGTTTCCCGCAGTTTCCAGATGGTGAGGGCCTTTCATAAACTTCCCGCATTTAAGAACCTCATCGTCCCGCTTTACTCCCCGAGGGTGAAGAGGCTCGGAGGAGGAAGATACGGAGAGAGGGATGATGTTGCCATCGACCTTCTGGATGACCTGGGGTTTGAGCGTGACTCCGCAGTCCCGTATAAGGCGGCAGGAAGCCTTCCCCACGGATATTTAAAACGGCTCGACCTGGCCCGTTGTATGGCGCTCCGCCCGGAACTCTTGATCCTCGATGAGCTCTTTTCAGGGATGGCGATGTCTGAGGTGGCAGCCACCCTTCCGATGATTGAGAAATTCAACAGGGAAG
>VGSD01000014.1 GCA_016875155.1 Deltaproteobacteria bacterium
CAAATATCAAATGTTTTAAATAATAAAGTTTAGGACATTTGAATTTTGAAAATTCGGATTTGTTTCGGATTTCGATATTCGGATTTCGGATTTATGAACTTAAATGATCCCCTTCCTCTACAATATCGTGCTGACCATTTTTTTAATTTTTCACATCCCCTACCTTCTTCTTCAAACCCTCTTCAGGAAACAACCCAAAAAACTGATGAAGGAGCGGCTGGGAAGTCTACCGGATCTCTCTCCAAAAAACCCGATCTGGGTCCACGCCGCTTCCGTTGGCGAGGTCCTCTGCTCCATCCCTCTTCTGAAGAGGATCAAAAAGGAAATTCCTGACTGCGAGGTCGTTCTGACCACCATGACCTCAACGGGCAACGAGACAGCAAGGAAGCTCATCCCCGAAGCCAACTGGATCCTCTTTTTCCCGATTGACCACCCCCTGATCATCCGGAGGGCCATTCGAAACATCCGCCCCCGACTCCTCCTCATTGCAGAGACCGAACTCTGGCCCAACCTCCTCCGTTTCTGTGGTAGAAAAAAAATCCCTGTTGTCCTTTTCAACGGCAGGATTTCCGAAAAGTCATTCCGGGGATACCTTTTCTTAAAATCTTTCTTCAAAAGATGTTTGAACAACATCTCCTTCTTTCTGATGCAGACAGAAGAGGACCGGAACCGAATCCTCGAGATCGGTGCTCCACAGGACAGGGCAGAGGTCACGGGCAATATAAAATTTGACCAGTTTTTTCCATCTATTGATTTAAAGGCAACAGTTGAACTGTCCGTTTCCCTTGGCCTTCATGGAAAAGAACCCATCCTCATCGCAGGCTCAACCCATCAGGGAGAGGAAGAGATTTTTATTCAACTCTTTAAAAACTTGAGGACGACTCATCCTCATCTCGTCCTTATCCTGGCTCCCCGTCATCTCGATCGCCTCGAGGAGGTGGAGAAGATCTTAAGAAGCGAGGGCCTTTCATGGAGGAGAAGGTCTTCCCTCCCAATTCAAGGCCGCGATGAAACCTTCGGTGTGATCCTCCTCGATACCATGGGCGAGCTGATGAAGATTTATAGCCTTGGGACAATCGTCTTCATCGGCGGAAGTCTTATCTCCATCGGTGGCCACAATCCCCTGGAGCCCCTCTTTTATAAAAAATGTGTCCTCTTCGGGCCTTATATGTTTAACTTCCTCGAGATCTCCCGTCATCTGTTGATAGAAGGAGGAGCTGTTCTGGTGAATGACAGAGAGGCGCTCTCTTCAAAAATTGATCAACTCCTCAAGGATGAGAGGGCGCGCAATGAAATCGGAGAAAATGGGTATCGATTTATCCAAAAGCATCGGGGAGCCACCGAACGGATCTTCAAAAAGATTCGACCGTTTCTGACCTGATTGTTGAAAGCAGAATGCGACTTTGGAATTAGTTCCGAATTCCGCATTCCGAAATCCGAAATTAAGATGACTTGTCGCCTCGATCAAATTCTTTATAAGAAAGAAAAGTCATTGGGAGAAAGGATCCTCCTCTCCCCTCTCCTTCTGGCCTCCTGGCCCTATGCATGGGCGGTCCGGGTAAGAGCATCGCTTTACTCCTCGGGTCTGCTCAAGACCAAACAACTTCCCTGGCCTGTCATCAGCGTCGGAAATATCACTGTGGGAGGAACCGGAAAGACCCCTCTAGTCATGTCTCTATCAAGGGGACTAATGGAGAAAGGCATTCCAACAGCCATCCTGAGCAGGGGCTATCGGGGGAAGAAAGGCTCGGGCCCGCTCGTATCTGACGGCCAGAAGATTCTTCTCTCTCCGGAAGAAGCAGGTGATGAACCCTTCTTCATGGCACAGTCACTCAGCGGCATCCCGATCCTCATTGGAAAGGATCGTTTTAAAAATGGGCAGGTGGCCCTTAGACAATTCCAGGTCCGTGGATTCCTGCTCGACGATGGTTTCCAACATCTCCCTCTTTACCGGGATCTGAATATTGTCCTCATTGATTCAGACATCGGTTTCGGTGATGGCCATCTCCTACCAAGGGGTATCCTGAGGGAACCTCTCTCCCATATTAAGAGAGCAGATGTCTTTCTTCTGACCAAGGCAGAAGACCTGGGAGGCTGCCAATCTCTGGAATCAACGCTTCGTGAAATTCATCCTTCCTCATTGATATTTCACAGTCATTATGAACCTACCGGACTGATCCACCCTGACGGTAAATTTGAACCGTCACATCTTCTTAAAAAAAAGAGAGTTCTTGCCCTTTCTGGAATCGCAAACCCGACTTACTTCCATTCTCTCTTGAGAAAATGTGAGATGGAGGTGGTCGGGGAGATGGCCTTCCCGGATCATCACCTCTACACTGTTCAGGATTTGATTTCCATTAAAGAAAAAGTTACAGAGGTGAATTCGGTCGTGACAACAGAGAAAGATATGGTAAAATTAAGTAGATTATCTCTTGATCCTCTTCCCCTCCTGGCCCTCCGAATCGAAATGAAGATTCAGGAGGAAGAAGCATTTTACAAGAGGGTCATGGATGTTTTTAAATTGTGAGTTATGAATTATGAGTTATGAGTTTTAAGCTAACGCCCTATGGCGGGGGCACCCGAGAGCCATAAAAATCCGGTAACCCCCCTCTATTCCCCCCTTAGTCTAAGGGGGGATGAAGGGGGGTTAAAGATTTTGTTTTCTAATAGTTCATCGTCTATTGTCTATTGTTTATCTTCAAAGGAGATTTTTAAAAATGGCTGAATGGATCAAGATCTTTGATACGACCCTTCGCGACGGGGAACAATCCCCGGGCGCTACGATGAATGTCGCTGAAAAGGTGAGGATTGCTGAACAACTTGAAAAACTCAATGTGGATATCATCGAAGCCGGTTTCCCTATCTCTTCAGAGGGAGACTTTGGAGCGGTCAAAGAGATTGCCAAGAAGATAAAACGTTCTCAGGTGGCTGCCTTGGCACGAACGGGTCTAAAGGATATCAAGAGAGCCTGGGAGGCAATTAGATTTGCCAAATCCCCAAGAATTCATACCTTCATTGCTACCTCTGATATCCACCTCGCCTATAAACTGCGCATGACCCGTGAGCAGGTATTGAAAGAGGCAGTCCGGGCTGTCCGTTATGCAAAAAGCCTATGCAAGGATGTGGAATTCTCCGCTGAGGATGCAACCCGGAGCGATATCGATTTTCTATGTCAGATCTTCTCGGCAGTGATTTCAGCAGGTGCCACCACCATCAATATCCCTGATACGGTAGGCTATGCTGCCCCAACAGAATTTGGGGAATTCATCCGAACGATTAGGCAGAAGGTCAAGGGATTTGAAAAGGTGACTTTAAGCGTTCATTGCCATAACGATCTCGGCCTCGGTGTAGCCAATTCTATCGCGGCCATTCAGAATGGAGCAAGGCAGGTTGAATGTACGATTAATGGAATCGGGGAACGGGCAGGCAATGCCTCTCTCGAAGAGATTGTTATGGCTCTACGAACACGAAAAGACCTTTTCCAGTTTCAGACCCGCATCCTTCCAAAACATATCTTCACTACGAGTCGGCTCGTCTCCAAAATCACCGGAATGGTCATCCAACCTAATAAAGCGATTGTGGGTGCCAATGCCTTTGCTCACCAGTCTGGGATCCACCAAGATGGGGTACTGAAAGAGAAATTAACCTATGAGATCATGACGCCTGAGTCGGTGGGGATTCCGAAAAGTTCAATCGTCCTGGGAAAACTTTCAGGAAGACATGCTTTCAGGGAAAGGTTAAGAGACCTTGGATATCGTCTCTCCGAACAAGATCTAGAGAGGGCGTTCAGTCGGTTTAAACAATTGGCCGATAAGAAACGCGAGATTTTTGATGAGGATATTGAATCGATTGTTGTGGAGGAAATTCTCCGGATGCCTCACCGTTTCAAACTGATTTACATCAATGTGGTTGCAGGAAATGTCACCGTACCCACAGCCACCGTCCAGATGGAAGTGGATGGGAGACTGATGCAGGAAGCAGGTTTTGGGGACGGACCAGTGGATGCTACTTTTAAGACGATCACGAAGATCACCCGAACCAAGGCGAAACTCCTGCAATTTGCGATTAATGCCATCACCAGCGGTACCGAGGCTCAGGGTGAGGTGACCGTCAGGTTGGAAGAGAAGGGACAGACCGTCATCGGCCAGGGTGCAGACACCGATGTGATCGTGGCTAGCGCCAAAGCCTACATCAACGCCCTCAACAAGATCGAATTCAAAAAGCAGAAACTAGTGGGAATGTAGAAGTCAAGAAAAGGTTTAGGTTAAGGTTTAGGTTGAGGGTAAACACTTAATTTTTCTCAACCTTAACCTCAGCCTCAACCTTCTTTCTTTTTTCAAAAATAGGTGGGATATGAGAAAGAATGCTCCCATGACCATCACTGAAAAGATCCTCTCTGCTCACTCCGAAAAGAAGAGTGTTTCTGCTGGCGAGTTAATCGATGTGCGAATTGACCTTGCCCTCGGTAACGACATCACAGCCCCTCTTGCCATTCAGGCTTTTAGGGAGATCGGTGTAAAAAAAGTCTTTAACCGGAATCGGGTTGTCCTTGTCCCAGATCACTTCACGCCTGCCAAAGACATTCCATCTGCTGAACAATGCAAAATTCTCAGGGAGTTTGCCAAAGCTCAGCATCTCGCCAATTATTTCGAAGTTGGTCAGTGCGGGATTGAGCATGTCCTTCTTCCGGAGAAGGGCTTGGTCCTTCCAGGAGAGGTCGTGGTCGGCGCAGACAGTCATACCTGCACCTATGGAGGTATGGGCGCCTTTTCAACCGGTGTGGGAAGCACAGACCTCGGAGCTGCCATGGCCACAGGAAGGCTTTGGCTCAAGATTCCGGAGAGTATCAAGTTCATCTATCGCGGGAAATTAAATCCCTGGGTTTCGGGAAAAGACCTCATTCTCCACACCATTGGCGATATTGGCGTGGATGGTGCCCGATACCAGGCTATGGAGTTCTGTGGAGAGGCGATACAAAAGCTTCCTATGTCAGGCCGTTTTACCATGGCCAACATGGCGATTGAGGCAGGCGGAAAGAATGGGATCATCGAACCGGACGAGATCACCCTTAAATTCATCAAATCCAGAACAAAACGGCCTTACAAGATCTATCGTTCTGATCCAAACGCACACTATGTGGATGTGAGAGAATACGATGTTTCAACGCTTCATCCGCAGGTCGCCCTTCCCCACATCCCTTCTAATGTGAAGGACGTGAGAGAGGTCGGAAAGATCGAGATCGATCAGGTGGTGATTGGTTCCTGCACCAATGGCCATCTCGATGACTTAAGGGTTGCAGGAAAAATTCTCAAGGGGAAAAAGATCGCTTCCTCCTTAAGGCTCATCATCATTCCGGCAACTCAACAGATCTATCGACAGGCTCTGAAAGAAGGCCTTTTTGAAATATTCCTTTCAGCCGGTGCAGTGATCAGCCCTCCCACCTGTGGCCCCTGTCTGGGTGGCCATATGGGCGTGCTCGCCGAAGGGGAAAAAGCATTGGCCACCACGAATCGCAACTTCCGTGGAAGGATGGGCCATGCCGGAAGCGAAGTCTATCTCAGCGGCCCTGCGGTGGCTGCTGCCAGCGCTGTAAGGGGATGGATCTGTCATCCGGAAGAAGTAATGAGGAAAGGAGCCTAGGGGGCAAGCCTGCCTGCCGGTAGGCAGGGTGCCTAGGGTTCTAGTGAGATCTCAACAATTAACTTGAACCCTTGAATCCTTGAACCCTTATTTTAGAAACCATGAAGATTGAAGGAAGAATCTGGAAATTCGGAGCGGATGTTGATACCGATGCCATCATCTCTGCACGTTACCTCAACCAGTCCGACCCAAAGGAACTGGCAAAACATGCAATGGAGGATGAGCGACCGGAGTTTATAAAAGAAGTGAGAGAGGGAGATATCCTGTTGGCGGATAAAAACTTCGGTTGTGGCTCCTCCCGTGAGCATGCGCCCATTGCCCTGAAGGCTGCTGGCATCTCCTGTATTATCGCCAAAAGTTTTGCTCGAATCTTTTTTCGAAATAGCTTCAACCTGGGTCTTCCTCTTCTCGAATCTCAAGAAGCCTCTGATTCGATTGGGGATGGAGACCGAGTTCAAGTCGACCTCTCCACGGGTGAGATCTTCGACCTCACCCAGAATAAAAAATTTTCTGCCACTCCTATCCCGCCCTTCATGCAGAAACTCCTCCAAGACGGCGGCCTGATCCCCCACCTTCAAAAAAAGAGGAAAAGAAACATCAGCAAGGGTTCACGCCAAAAAGCCGATGTATCCGCCCGTCAATAGACTACCCGCGCAGCCATAGAGAAGTTTTTCAGAGTGACAACTTTTATTAAGCGACAAGAATGTTATGCCGAATCCTACCGATGGCGGGATATCTTGTGAGATCCTGGAGCGAGTTCAGGATGACAACTTGGTCTTTTCTCTACCAAGATGCGGAAGGTTTCGTCAGGGGAATTGGAACTTTATAATTTTATGGGTGTCCCTTTATCCATGCTGTCTCTGTAAACCTCTCATTGTAGTGGTTGTTTCGGTTCATAGGCGTCACAACAAAAATTGTCGGAATCCCCTTCCTGATCCATCCTGGTCAGGGTACACAGGATATTCTCGGTCACTCCATGCTGGCGACAAATATTACAGTCAGGTGAATGATTAGGGTGTTCGTACTTCACATAAGTTGGACAGATGATTTGCCAGCCGATCTTCTCACGGTCTCTTGATCTTCCTATTCTACTTTGCATTTTCTATCTCCTGCCCCATGGCCACCAGGAAGGAATTACTATTTCTATTCCTCGATTTCCTTTAGCATCCGTTGAATAACTGGTTTTATTTCAGGCAGTCTTTGTTTGATAACTTCCCAAACGATCGAATAATCAATGCCAAAATAGAAATGGGCAATCTTATCTCTCATTCCTGCCATGTCAGTCCAAGGCAATTCTTTATACCTCTGTCTAATCTGTTTGGGAATATTCTTGGCGGCTTCGCCGATTATCTCAAGCTTTCTTACCACCGCACTTTTCGTCTTATCATCTTCAATAAATTCCTTAAAGTTCATACTCCCAATGAATTCATCGATCTTTTCCATGCAGTCTAATATGTCTTTCACGAAAAGCTTATGATTTCGCTTCATATATAAACCACCTCGCCTAAAATTGTATTTTTTAATTCAGGTCGAATGGCTTTTTTACTTACGAGGTCAACCTTCTTCTTCAAAAGCCTTGAGAGATATCTTTCGAGATTGATGAATTTGAGCAGGTCTGGGACTTTCTCAAAGTCCACAAGGATGTCTATATCGCTTCGTTTCTTCTCCTCGCCTCGTACAATTGAGCCAAAAACCCCGATTTCTATAACCGAATACTTTTGATACAGATCTTCCTTATTAGCCTTTAATATTTCGTTGATACCTTTTAGAGAATTCATCTTCTAATCCTTTCCCTACCAAAAAGCAGGCTGCCCTTCCTCTCCCTTTTTAACTCATTTATGCTACGATTTTAAAGTCGTACACCATCATTTGGTTTCCAGTCTATCCTACACTTCCAAAACCAGGCGGCGGGTGCGGTATTCGCTGTATTGTTTTTCTTTCTTCTCTTTTAGGACGCGGAAGGTTTCGCCGGACAAGTCTGAGCCAATTTTTAATTGATCCTTGGTTAAGAATTTAACCAAAACCCATGTTAATACCAAATCCTAACAAAGGTGTTATGTTTTTTGCGCTACCTACCTACAAAAATAAACATGTCAGGTGATGAAGAGTTCTGAGCCTGTGAAGAATTTACCAAATTTAGGATAAAAGTCAACTGGTTCGAATTGAGTGGAGATGATGATTATAAAAGGAAAATAGGTGGTTGTTCTTTTCTTCGTCTCTTTTAAAACGCTTTCGATATCTTCCCCATTCCCAACATCCATGGAATCGGAGATTTCTGGACTTTCCAGAAAGACCTCTTGACAAAATCCTCTTCTTTCCTCTATTTATAGTATTACGCCGATACAACGAGGTATCCAAAGGACAGGGGTGTTCGACTGGACATCCCTGTTTTTGTAACAGTCTTTCATGATTGGGTTGTCACTTCCCATTCCTACGGAAGAGGCTTAAAAAAAATACTCTATAGGACTGGGTTAAGGTTACGAAGCCCGTTTCGTCATTCGGTTACGGTTACGTTTGAAAGAATTAAATACGAAAGACCTAGTCTTTTATAGACGATACGGGCATCGTTACCGTTGCCATTAGACGAAACCTTTGTTTTACGAGTCATCGGAGGTGCTTATGAAAAAGGCAAAATACAATGTGGTGGTTGCAGGGGCAACGGGTGCCGTAGGAAACGAGATGATCTCCATTCTCGAACAGAGAAATTTCCCGGTTGACCGGTTAAAACTTCTTGCCTCTACTCGGGGTGCAGGCACCAGAATGGAGTTCAAGGGAAAGGAGTATACGGTTGAGGTGATGGATGAAAACTCCTTTGCCGGAATGGATATCGGACTCTTCTCTCCGGGGGGATCGGTCAGTCAGAAGTTTGCACCCATTGCAGGAAGGGCGGGCTGTGTGGTCATCGATAACACCAGCGCCTTCCGGATGGACCCCGAGGTTCCTTTAGTCGTTCCAGAGGTAAATGCCTATGCAGTCGCCGGCTACCCTAAGAAGAATATCATCGCCAATCCCAACTGTTCGACCATCCAGATGGTCGTGGCGTTGAAGCCTATCCATGATGTGGCGCGGATCAAACGGGTCGTTGTCTCCACCTATCAGTCAGTCTCAGGCACTGGAAAGCGGGCGATTAAGGAACTGGAGAACCAGGTCCTTGCCATCTACAACCAGCAAGAACTCAAACGGGAGGTCTATCCTCATCAGATTGCCTTCAACTGCCTTCCCCATATCGATGTCTTCCTCGAGAACGGGTACACCAAAGAAGAGATGAAAATGGTCAATGAGACGAAGAAGATCATGGAGGATGATTCGATTCGTGTCACTGCCACTACAGTGAGGGTTCCTGTTTTTTACAGTCATTCGGAATCGGTCAACATCGAAACCGAAAAGAAACTGACACCGGATCAGGTGAGAGAAATCCTTTCCAAAGCTCCAGGGGTCGTGGTTCTGGACAATCCCAAGAAGTCCGAATACCCCCTGGCCATCCACGCCGCAGGAAAGGACGAGACTTTTGTGGGGAGGATTCGTGAGGATGAGTCAATTCCTAATGGGATCAATATGTGGGTTGTTTCTGATAACATCCGAAAGGGCGCAGCCCTCAATGCCGTCCAGATCGCAGAAGTTCTGATCCAGAAGTATCTGTAAAGGCAAGAAACGTAATGTAGCGTCGGCATTAATTGCTGACGCAAATTTAATCGCCCCCAGTAAATGGGGGCGCTACTACATAGGAGGATAAACAATGAAAAAAATATTCTGGCTCATTTTGACGGCCTTTCTTTTCATCTCTTGGATCTCACTGGGCCATGCCGCCAAAACCCCTTACAAGATTGGGGTCAATCTTGAGCTGACCGGGCCGTGGGCAGAGGTTACCAAGACGTTGAAGAATGCCATGGTCCTGGAATCGGAGAGAATCAATAAAATGGGAGGAATCGACGGCCGTCCCCTTGAGTTGATCTTCGAGGATAACGGCTTCGATGTGAGCAGAGCCGCCGCCAACATGACCAAATTTACAAAGGACAAGGACATCCTCCTGGTGGTCGGTCCTTTTGAGGATAATCTTCAAGCCACCACCCGTGCCATTGCCGAAAGGGAGAAGATCACCAATATCATCATCTGTCCCTCCAATCCCATGGTCCGGGACTTAAAGCAACAGTGGGCTTTCAACATCGCCCAGAGCGATATCATCGTTTCTGAGAAACTGGTTGATCTTGCTCTGGCCAGAAAATATAAGAAGGTTCTTGTTTTTCATGGCGCCTGGCCTCTGGCTCAAAGTTTAGCCGAAAATTTTAGACGCTTCGGCGAAGCAAAGGGGATGAAGGTGATCATCTCTCCTGAAACTCATAAACCCATAGATATTGATATGACCCCTCAACTGACCAAGATCAAACCCATCATTCAGAAAGAGAAAGTGGATGCCTTCTATGCATGCACCGGCGGCCCTCCGGGCCCCCTCATCACAAAGAACTTAAGGGCCCTCGGAGTCAAGACGCCTGTCCTTGGAACCCATGCCTTTGGATTTGGCTTCATTATCGCCCTGGGTGGAGAGGCCATGGAGGGAGTGGAGTTCCCCTCAGCCAAACCCGTGGTCTTCGACCAGCTCGATGAAAACGATCCTGTTAAACCCGTAAATATTGACTTTGATAAACGCTGGACTCAGCGTTATGGGACACCTTCCGACCAGATTGCTGGCTACGGCTATGACACCATCGGCCTAATCAGTGACGCCCTGAAACGTGTTAAGGAAAAGGTAACACGTTTCAGTCTGAGAGATGCCTTAGAAAATACCAACGAATTTAAAGGCACCCATGGAATTTATCAGTTCAGCCCCGCAGAGCATGATGGTTTGAAGAAAAAGGATCTCGTCTTTGTTCGGATCGAAGGAGGAAAATTCAAAAGGATTAAATTCCCCGGAATTGAATAAAGGTTGAAGAAAGAAGACAATAAGGATAAATTAAAAGGGTGGATGGCTTCATGGCTCCACCCTTTTTGTTTTGCCAGACGATCAGACGATAAGACAACTCGACTAAAGACTAAATCATGGACCTCTTAGCACCCCTTCCTCAACTCCTTATTTCCGGAATCACCTTTGGAGCAATCTATGCCCTGGTTGGACTAGGGTTTGTTACGATTGCAAGGGCATCGCAGATCATCAACTTTGCCCAGGGTGAGTTTGTGATGTTGGGAGGAATGATGACCTTCTTCTTTCTTAGAGAAGTCCATCTTCCCTATTCTCTGGCCGCACTTTTCGCCATTCTGGTTGTCATCCTCATCGGTTTTTTTCTCCACCTTCTCGTCATCTATCCTTTGCGAAAGGCTTCACTTCCGATCCTCCTCATGGCAACACTCGGTGCCTCTCTCTTTCTGAGCAGTACGAGCGCACTCCTCTTTGGCACACTTCCAAAGGCTCTGCCTCCCTTCGCAGGCAAGGACCTTTTGGAATTAGGGAAAGTCTCTGTCTCTTCCCAGAGCCTCTATGTCCTGGGAGCCACTTTTATGGTTCTTCTCTTCCTATATCTTCTTTCCTACCGCACCCTGCTGGGGAAAGCGATGGAGGCAAGTTCAACCGATCCCCTTGGCGCTGATCTCTCAGGGATTTCGAAAAACCTGATGATCTTTCTTGCCTTTGGTGTGAGTGCGGGGATTGGTTCAATCGCAGGAATCTTCATCACACCCATCTTCTATGTGAGTTATCATTCGGGAACTCTGATCGGACTGAAGGGATTTATCGCTGCAGTCTTAGGCGGCTGGGGAAAACATAGCGGCGCCATCCTCGGAGGGCTTGTCCTCGGAGTGGTGGAGTCTTTGAGTATCGCTTTCATCCCCTCGGGTTATAAGGATGCAATCGCTTTTATCGTTCTCCTGCTCATTCTCTATTTTAGACCGAAAGGAATTTTGGGTTCACCCTTTATGGATAGCCGACGATGGTAGAACAATTTCAAAAAGAGTTTAGAAAAAGGGACCTTTTTTACTCAATAGCCCTGTGGTTCCTCTCTCTGATTATTCCTGACCCACAGCTCCATTACAGGAAGGAATATGGCTTCAGGAAGAGGGATCTCTTCTACCTGATGACCATTCTATGGCTTCCTTTGATCTGGTCGGATCCCCATTTTCACCATCTCATGGTCCTGGCGGGAATTCATGGAATTCTAGCCCTGGGGCTAACCCTCTTTCTTGGTTATGCCGGACAGATCTCACTCGGTCATGCTGCTTTCTTCGGAATTGGCTCCTATACCACAGCCATTCTCACCACCCGTTACGGCGTCCCTTCCTTCTTTGCCTTATGGGCATCGGCCTTAACCGCTTCCCTCGTTGCCTTTCTCATTGGAAGGCCCATCCTGAAATTGAAAGGATATTTCCTGGCTCTCGCCACGCTGGGATTTGGGGAAATCTTTCTCGTTATGGTGAGAGAGTCTTCAAGCCTTACCGGAGGTGTGATCGGAATCTTCGACATCCCTTTCTTCTCTTTTGCAGGATTTATCTTTGACACCTTTCTCAAGCAATATTACCTCATCTGGGGAGTCTTGGTGGGGTTGGTTCTCTTCTCTAAAAATCTGATCCGATCGAAAATGGGACGGGCTTTTTTGGCTGTGGCCTCAAGCGAGGATGGTGCATCCGCCGTTGGAATCGATGTGGCCCGGATCAAACTCGGGGTCTTTATCATTGGAGCGGCCTTTGCCGGATCGGCAGGAAGTCTCTTTGCTTCTGTGATGTCCACGGCCAATCCAGAGACTTTCAGCCTCAACCTCTCTGTCCTCATCGTCATGATGGTCATTCTCGGAGGAATGGGAAACCTCTATGGCCCTATTGCAGGTGCTATCTTTCTCACCTTTCTGATCGATGGACTCAGCCGATATCAGGAGTATAGCCTTCCCGTTTATGGGTTGATCCTGATCCTGCTACTCATTTTTTTCCCGGATGGGATCGGAACACGTCTGAGAGTCAGATTGATCTATCTGATCAGTTACCTGGGTAGAAAGAGGCGAAGGGAAAAGGTGGAACTCTGATGCTTCTCAGCGTGGAAGAGATTGTGAAGAATTATGATGGCGTTAGGGCATTGAACCGGATCTCCCTCCAGGTTCGAAAGGGAACAGTGAAGGGACTGATGGGCCCCAATGGCGCGGGGAAGTCCACCCTCTTCCACCTCATCAGTGGAATGGAGAAGCCCGACTCCGGAAGAATCTGTTTTAAGGAGAAAGAGATTTCAGGACTGCCGACTCATGAGATCTCACAACGGGGTGTGGGAAGAACATTTCAGACGCTTCAGGTCTTCGGAAATATGACGGTCGTCGAAAATGTTCTGACTGGAATGCACATGAGAATAAAAGGAGGGCTTCTTTCCTCAGGCCTCTGGTTTCCTTGGATCAGAACAAGTGAAGAGGTGGCCATGAAAGAGGCTAAAGAGATCCTCGAACAACTCGGCCTCTTCGGACGGTGGAAATGGTTTGCTTCCCAGCTCTCCTATGGCGAACAGAAGCAGCTGGAGATCGCCCGCGCCCTTGCTGCAAAGCCAGACCTTCTCCTTCTCGATGAACCTGTAGCAGGTTTGACCTATCCCGAGGCAAAGCAACTGGCTGTAAACCTATCCCGTCTGAGAGAGACTGGTCTCACCCTCTTCCTGATTGAGCACCATATGGGAATGGTGATGGAGATTGCGGATGAAGTGGCTGTGCTCAATAACGGTGAACTTCTCGCTGAAGGACCACCGGATGTTGTGAAAAAAGACCCCGGAGTGATTGAAGCCTATATGCTTAAAAAGTAAGGAGCATTAAAAGGTTACGGTAAAGATGCCCGTATCGTTATTTAAAGGTTACGTTTATCGTTTGCTAATTCTTTTTACATAACCGTTACCGAATGACGAAACGCCTGCCTGCCGGTAGGCAGGGGCTTCGTAACCGTAACCCAAATACTGATAAGGTCCCATGCTTAAAATAAGAAAATTGACTGTCCATTATGGCCCCTTGCCTGCCCTCAAGGAGGTCTCTCTTGAAATCGGAAGAGGAGAGATTGTCTCCCTGATTGGTCCCAACAGAGCAGGAAAGACCACCTTGCTCCTCACCCTCTCCGGAATTCTTGAAACAACCGAGGGAAGAATCACCTTCGAAGAAGAGGATATCACCAATCTTAATCCCCATCAGATCGTATCAAAAGGCTTGATTCATATTCCCCAAGGCCGACATATCTTTCCTACCCTCTCTGTCCTCGATAATCTCTTATTAGGCGCCTATACAAAGAGAAAAGAAAAGGAAGGTGTGGAAGAAAGTCTCGAAGGAGTCTATAGCCTCTTTCCGAGATTGAGTGAGAGAAAGGATCAGAGAGCAGGGACACTGAGTGGTGGTGAACAACAGATGCTGGCCATTGGAAGGGCACTGATGGCAAGACCTAAATTATTGATGCTGGATGAACCTTCTCTGGGCCTTGCGCCCCAGTTCATCGAAGAGATCTTCGCCAACCTGAAAAAGATGAACCAGAATGGCCTTACCCTCTTCATCGTCGAACAGGAAATTCCTCTTACACTTTCGATCTCCCATCGAGGCTATATCCTTCGAAATGGCCGCATCATCAGAGAAGGACCTGCTCCTGATCTCCTCGAAAGTCCGGAGATCAAGAACCTCATCAGCATTTAGTCTTTCGGAAAGCTACTATAGCAGGATAGAGCCCCAGACTCATTATCCCTCTCCCCTGGTGGGAGAGGGTAAGGGTGAGGGGGGAATGACGACAAGACTATATGACGATACGACTACTCGACTACCAACCCTTTCAATCAGGTCTTTTCCATCATGAAGTCATAAAAACCTTCATCATCCAGTCGTAACCGTTCTCCTAAAAGCTCTTCTACAAAAGGGCCCTTCGCATAGACTGGTTTCGGAGAGTCGGAGAGCACAGCCTCGAGGATGAGATCAGCAATCAATTCCGGTCCTGGGATCGAGACATTCGTGAACAACTTCCCCATACCTGCGCCATACGTCTGATACACAGTCTTGTAATCAGGATCGGTTCTC
>VGSD01000015.1 GCA_016875155.1 Deltaproteobacteria bacterium
ACACCGATATTGCCATTTTGAACAACAAATATAAGGGACGGAGGCCTGTTCCCATCCCCATCATTATGGGTCATGAGGGAACGGGTGTGATTGCGGCATTGGGGGAAGGCGTGGAAAACGTTTCTGTGGGGGATCGGGTCGGACTGGAAGTCCTCTACGGATGCGGAATCTGTATCAATTGCCTCAATGGAAACAGTAATATGTGTGCGAACTGGAGGCATATCGGCATTACTTATGATGGCATCTTTGCCGAATATGTCGTTGTTCCGGCCCGCGCCGCTCACAGGCTTCCGGATAATGTTTCATTTATCGATGCGGCCTGCCTCGAGCCGATCAGCCTGACCGTTCGAACGATGGAGCATGTGAGGCCGATCGTCGGAGATACGGTTGCGATTTTCGGGCCGGGGGCCATCGGCCTCTTCCATCTCCAGGCCTTTAAGGCCGCAGGGGCTGGCCAGGTGATCATGATTGGCATTGACCAGGATGTGAAGCGATTTGAGAAGGCGAGGGAGTTAGGAGCCGATCAAATCGTCAACGCCGACAAGGAGGATGTGGTCAAGCGAGTTCGAGAGTTGACCGACGGTCTTGGAGCGGATATTGTTGTCGAAACAGCCAGCTCCCCTGATGTGGTGCCTTTAGCACTTGATGTCGCTGCGGCCAAGGGTCGTGTCTCCTTTTTCGGCCTCTATCCCGAAGCCACGGTGAGCCCCCTCACCATCACGCGAAGCGGCCTGCACATCTTCGGAGACGTGGGATCGCTCCCCCGCTATTTTGTTCGGGCGATCCGGTGGCTGAGGTATGGGAAAGTCAGGGCAACACCTCTTGCATCCCAATTCTTCCGCCTGGAAGAAGCCAGGGGGGCGCTTGAGGCTTCTCGCCTTGGGGATGTGGCGAAAGTCATTTTTAAGCTGTAGACGTTCTATAGAGTCGAGAAAAATATAGTATGGTGAAAGAAATGTATGAATTGTATTTGGAGAAAACTGACGACTTAAAGATGAAAGAAAGTGCACTGTGGTCAGCTGAGCGATGAACGGGCCCTCCTGAAAAAAGTGAAGATCGGGGTCGAGTATTTTTTCTTCTTGACAGTCTGGCCTCAGCTTGTTATATTTTATTGCAAGACAATGGCTGATAATATAATACAATCTGTTAACCGGGCATTGCAGATTCTCAATCTCTTTTCCCTTAATAATCCTCAGCTTGGTATTACGCAAATAAGCCGAGAATTAAGTTTGCATAAGGGAACGGTTCAGGGACTGGTTCGGACCCTGACAAATGCAGGTTTCTTGAGGCAGAATGGAGCAACGCGGAGGTATCAGTTAGGTCTAAAAATTTACGAATTGGGCGTAATTCTGGCCGGGGGCTTGGAGATCAACCAAAAAGCCTCAGCCCCGGCTCACAAATTGGCAAGACAAACGCAGCATCTGGTGCGAATTGCTATTCAGGATGGAGATTCAGCCCTAGTCACTTTAGATGCATACCCCACCCCACAGCGCTTTCTTACATGGCAATTTGGACCAAGATCTCCCTTATACTGCACAGCATTAGGGAAAACACTGCTCGCTTATCTAAGTCGGCAAGAGGTTGAAGGGTATCTCAAGAGAGTTAAACTTATTCCTTATACACCGCATACCATAACTAAAAAGGATAAATTCCTGAGAGAGTTAGAAGAAACAAGAAAAAGAGGCTACGCAATCAATCGGGAAGAAAACTTGTTGACTCGGGCTGCCATTGGAGTCCCCATCTTTGGAGGTGGGAAGTGTCCTGTTGCATCAATGTGTCTCGTTGGTAACCCAAGGTATATCCTGGGGGAAGATAAAGAGAATCTCGCAGAGAAGGTCATGAAGACGGCTTTGGAAATATCGCTTTTAATGGGGCATTCCCAGGGCGTAACCTATGGGGAAAAGCGATAAAAACAGATGTCCGTACAGTTTGGACAATAGTCCCTGCAGTGATGGACCCTGATCTGGGCGATTTCTAAAATGGAGCTTAAGAAACAGGATGTCTTGCCTAAAGCCCCCATTTTTTTTCTCAGAGGATTAGGGGTTAGAATGGGATAGAATTCTTTGGGAACGATGAAATAACACAGAAAGGAGGTGCGTTGATAACCAAACAAGAAAAAACTTACTGCATAGAAGCTGAGGAAGGAGTTTGTTTTCACGTAATTTGACGGACCGATATTGGAGAGCATCCAAACATATAACAGGAGGTGAAATTATGTCTACCAATTTGAATCGCTGGCTAGTGATTACCGTGATTACAGTCTTCACTCTAACTACCACCTTTTTCGGCCACATCAATTTGGCCCAGGCTGCCGACAAAATAGACCTTCGTATGTCAATCTCTCAGCCGGACAATTCTATCCAAGGTTTGGCTTACACTCGATTCAGCAAATTGATCGGGGAGGATTTCAAATTTACTCCCTATTACTCCAATACCCTATTCAAGCAAGGGACTGAAATCCCTGCACTGCAGCGCGGCAATCTTGAAATGGCTAATGTCTCAGCCGCGGATATCGCCAAACAAATGCCTGAATTTTCAATATTTATGGCCGGCTACGTCATCCGTGATCAGGATCACCTAAGAAAGGTATTCAAAGGTGAGATTGGCGCTGAAATGTATAAGAAGATTGAGGACCAAATGAAAATCAAACTGATCGGTTGTTATAACTTGGGAACGCGCCAACTCAATTTGCGAGGCACTAAAAAGATCATGAAGCCAGAGGATCTGAAAGGCGTGAAACTCCGTATGCCTACATCTGAATCCTATCAGTTTCTTGGGAAGGCCCTGGGTGCTGATGTAACACCGATGGCTTTCCAAGAAGTCTATACAGGTCTGCAAACCGGCGCGATTGATGCTCAGGACAATCCTTTACCGAACACGAAGGTAATGAAATTCTATGAAGTCACCAAACAGATTATCCTAACAGGTCATCTGGTTGATCCCCAATATATTGCAGTTGCCAAAACGGTGTGGGATAAGCTAACGCCTCAACAGAAGTCGAAGATGCAGGCGGCTGCAGATGAAGCGTGCGCCTACAACGATGAGCTAACCGCAAAGGACGAGGCGGAGTGTGCGGAGTTTTTCAAAAAACAAGGCCTCGAGGTTTATAAGCCGGATTTGGAGGCCTTTCGTCAGTACGCCCAGAAGATGTATTTGGGGTCAAAATATGCTGAGGTCTGGCCTAAGGGACTCTTGGATCGGATTAATGCCGTTAAGTAGATATTAGGCGTGGATGAAAAAAGAGATTTTTCACATTAAAGGGCAGGGCCGAGGCTCGCAGGGGCTTCCTCTTGATTTCGGCAACTCTTTCGTGTCGCAGTCCAAAATGGGCCTGCTTAAAAAAGAAGCCGTTCGCGTGATTACACCTCAGTTCCTGCCTGAATCCCTGTTTGCATCCGGAGGATTTCGATGTTGGAATCGAATGTTTCGAAGAGGTTCTCCTTTTATCGGTTGGCTGAATTGCGCCGCTAATAACATGATCGATGGTTTCTTGATACGTTCGACGGCGCCAAACCGTTCGGCTGAGCTCACGGCCGAAGCCCGGAGTTTAGATCGGGGTAAGAAGCGCCGCTCAGTATCAACCCCTGCCTACCAGCAGGCAGGCTGAGTCCCTCGGTTGAATTCGGGGCTTGAGCCGTTCGATACATTCACGGCCTTGCGCTCGTCGAAAGGTTTGGCGAAAGGCATACCCCGGGTGCTTGTCCTGAGCGCAGTCGAAGGATCAGACCGGGGAGCCGAATGGGTTGATTCAAGAATCGATCGATGGACTTCCAGTAACCCGTGGACCCTGATTCAACAGGCTTTCTGCCCCTGGTCTTTGGAAGCACGATGGTGCAGATGTGTTGATGAGTCAACCTAAGGGAGAGACCTTTATGAAAGTGCTGAGATGGCTTCATGACCGTGCGAAGGATGTGGGGGTGGTGCTACTTATGGCCATTTTTTTCACCTTCGTTTTGCAAGTCTTCATGCGCTATGTGGTTGGACATCCACTTGGCTGGACCCTTGAAATGAGCCTTATGGTGTATTTATGGCTCGTTTTTTGGTTTTCTGGATTTTTGGTCAAGGATAAAGAGCAAATCTATTTTGACATGCTTTATGTCGCTGTTAAACCTAAAACGCGCCAGATTTTCGACATTATTACAGGAACGATTATCGTTATCGCTTTGGCTCTTAGCTATCCCGCAACGGTCGATTATGTGACCTTCATGAAGATTGAGAAGACGGGAGCAACTCAAATCAGACTGGATTATGTTTTCTCAATTTTTCTTATTTTCTTACCTTTTGTGGTCATCCGGGGAGGCATCCGGATCTTTCACTTACTGTTCGGAGATTCCGGCGGTCCAGATAAAAGGGAGGAGACAAACCCATGAGTTTTGCCTTTGCTCTTTCTTTAGGCGTTCTTTTTGGACTGGGTGCTGTTGGCGCGCCGATAGCATATGCGATGATCATTGCTTCAATCGCGTATTTGCTGGTGGCCGGACAGGATCTCGGGCTTGTTGTTGAGCAAATGGCCCAAGGGGTATTAAACAATTTTATAATACTGGCCATACCGTTGTTTATTCTTTCGGCAAGAATTATGAATGAGGGAGCCTTGACGGACCGACTTCTTAAATTTTGTATAATGATTTTGGGAAGATTTCGAGGGGGATTGGCGCATGTCAATGTGTTTGGAAGCCTAATTTTTTCCGGAATGTCCGGTTCCGCTATTGCCGATGTGGCTGGGATTGGCAGAGTCATGATGAACATGATGATTAAAACCGGTTATTCACCGGGTTTTGCCGCCGCAATTACCGTAGCCTCCGCAACGATTGGCCCGATTTTCCCGCCGTCGATTCCAATGGTGCAATACTCACTGGTTTCAGACGCCTCCATCGGCTATTTATTTTTGGGGGGCATTATTCCGGCCTTTTTAATGACTGGTTTCCTAATGCTAACGATAGCCTATGTCGCGGCTAAGAAAAAATGGCGACCCGACAGAGCGAACGATGAAATCGTAACCATAAGGGAAATTCCCAGGGTTACGATCCAGGCGTTTCCAGCGCTCCTATTACCGGTGATCTTGTTGGGTGGAATATACGGAGGTGTGGCCACACCGACCGAGGCGGCCGCAATTGCAGCCTTCTATGCCCTATTAGTTGCTACGTTTTTCTATCGCACGATCTCCGTTCAAAAACTTTATGTCATATTTTTCGAAAGCGCCCACTCGGGGGCACTTGTCGGACTGATTATTGCTGCCGCTTATATTTTTAACTTTGTTGTAACCAGCGCCAATATTCCTCAACTTATTTCCACCCTGATTAGCAATCTGAATCTTACGCCTCTCTCGTTCATGTTATTGGCCAATGTGATTTTTTTAGTGCTTGGCTGTTTTGTTGATGCGACGATAAGTCTTCTTGTTGTAATTCCGCTATTCCTTCCCTCCTGTCGAGCCATGGGTATCGATTTGGTGTACTTTGGTGTGGTGATCGTCCTGAATATCATGATTGGTTTAACCACCCCACCTTACGGGATCTTGCTTTACGTCCTCTCGGGGATTACAGGCGTCCCATTCAGCAAGATTGTCAGAGAGATCTGGGTATTCATCATTCCCTTACTTGCCGTTTTAGTCGTTTTAATCATATTCCCGGACTTGGTGTTGTGGGTGCCAAGAATATTTGGTTATAAGGGGTAAAAACAGAATAGGATTTTGCTGGAGATTAGACTTGGGTCATGAAAAATAATATTTCCGTTCTCGATCATGCGGGAGAATGCTATGTCTAAACTGAAACTTGGTATAATCGGAGCTGGTTTGATCGGCAAAACGCATATCAGAACCGCACTCAAAATACCGGATTTTGAAGTGGTGGGTGTGGCAGATCCGGATCCGGCGGCTCTGGCGATTGCAGGAGAGTACTCCCTCAAAAGGTACAAATCGCATCAAGAGTTGTTGGCTGCTGTAAAACCGGATGCGGTGATTGTGGCAACCCCTAATAAATTACATGTTCCTGTAGGCATAGATTGTGCTCGCGCGGGAGCTCATCTTTTTGTTGAAAAACCGATTTCCGAATCAGTGGAAGCAGCCAACCAATTAAATGCCGAAGCCCATAAGGCAGGGGTTATTGTTCAAGTCGGTCACCATCGGCGCCACTACAAGCGAACAAAAGAGGCCCGCCGCATTGTGCAAGGCGGGGAAATAGGGGAATTGGTCGGCGTAACCGGGATCTGGGCGAGCTTGAAGCCGGATGCGTATTTTAACGTCACCTGGCGTACTCAACCGGGCGGTGGGCCGGTGTTGATTAATCTCATTCACGAAATTGATAATCTTCGGTTTATATGCGGTGAAATCATTGAAGTGATCGCCCGTAACAGCAATCAGAGGCGAGGGTATGCAGTGGAGGATACCTCTGCGGCCATCCTGACATTGGCCAATGGTGCGTTGGGCACTGTATTCACAACAGATTCAGCCGCCACACCCTGGAATATAGAAATGGGCATTGGTGAGAATCCGAACTACCCAATGACAGCGGAAAACAGTTGGTTTTTTATGGGCAGCAACGGGTCTTTATCTTTTCCAAACCTGATTTTGTGGTCTTATCGTGATCCATCTTTGCGGGGCTGGGAAAGTCCGCTGGCGCCTCAACCCGTGCCGATATTTGAGCATAATCCGTATCTTGAGGAGCTCAAACACTTCCAGGCAGTTATTGAGGGCAGGGAGGAACCACTGATCTCGGGAGTGGACGGCACGCGGACGCTGGCAGTGACATTGGCTATCCTCGAATCCTCAAAAACAGGCAAGGCCATCAAAGTCCTTATTTAGAGGCAGGGGGAAACAATACAGGAAGAGATAGAACAATTCTTTCAATCGACAGGGATTGCAGAAAATCAAAGGAAAGGAGAACGGATATGAAGCAGACAGATGATGCAAGTAAGGCCAAAGGGAAGGAAAAAGATGATCTGATATTGATCGATGTGGAAACGCACATGTTCCCGGCGTTGAAGAATATCAGCTACTTCCCAGGGATGCAGTTGGTGAAGGCGAAACGAGCGCCGAATCGCAGTTACTCGGATTGGGGAGCAAAGGATGTGGATGCGGATATGGTCATAAAACTCATGAATGAGAATGGGGTGGATTATTCATGTATCCTTCCTGAAATCATGCTCTCTTTGACGAACAACAAGATTTCTTGGTCAACAAATGGCTGGTTAAAAGAACAACAATCTAAATATCCGGATCGATTTATCGCTCAGTGTAACGTAGGGCCCGTTTTGAAATGCGGCGTGAAAAACGCCTGTTGGGAGGTGGAGCACCTTGTAAAGGAGATGGGCTTCGAGATGATTAAACTGTATCCACCCGAGGATATTGGGCCTATGAATGACCGGGCTATGTGGCCTTACTATGAAAAAGTCGCAGAACTGGGGGTTCCATTGGCCATCCATGCCAGCATGTCGTTTGTCGCCGGTCAGTTTACCAAGAATTGCCACCCTTTACTGCTAGAGGAGATCGCAACGGATTTTCCCGAAATTCCCATTATCGCCCACCATCTGGGATATCCTTTCGTGGATGAACTTTGTTGGCTATCCTCCATTTACAGGAACATTTATATCGGAACGAGCTATATTCTTGGATCTACATGGGTCGATTCTTCCCCCCGATTGGCTGGAAAGCTGCTTGGGAAGATCATGCAGTTTGCCACACCCGATAAAATTATATGGGGAACGGACTTCACGGGTAACGAGAAGGAATACCGGGAGGCAGTAAACTTTGTCCGGAACTTTCAGATCCCTGAAGATGTGCAACGCGACTACGGTTATAAACCGCTCACGCACGAAGACAGGAAGAAGTGGGCGGGATTGAATCTAGCGCGTCTCCTCAAAAAGAATGTTGAGAAAAAGGCCCCTTAGGCGTCTGGCTCTGGTGCGACTGGTTAATCCGAAAGGATGGTCCTCCAGTGGGAGGATCATCCGGTTCATGAAAAATATGAGGAGGAAATCATGGAGCATAAAGACCGCGTTGCCATAGTAACCGGGGCCGCGCGAGGCTTGGGAAAGTGCATTTCAGAACTGTTGGCCAAGCATGGGGCCAAGGTGGCTCTTTGGGATATCCAGACGATTGATCTGAAGGGTGGATTTAATGCTGGCACCGGTCAGTTTAAGGCCTGGCTAGTAGATATGACTGATGAGGAAAAAGTACGCGTTGCTACCCATCAGGTTGCTGAGGAGTGGGGTGGCATCGATATCTTAGTCAACAACGCAGGTATCCTCAAACATTTACGCATTGAAGAGATGACTCTAAGAGATTTTGAATCTGTGATTCGAGTCAATTTGACGGGAACTTTCCTGGCCTGCAAGTACGTTGTGCCTTACATGAAAAAAAGGGGCAAGGGGAAGATCGTTAACATTGCCAGCCTGAGCGGTCGGACCGGGCGGCCAGGGGTAGGTGTCAACTATGCCGCATCCAAAGCAGGGGTGATTGGGTTGACGCAGACGTTGGCCAGGGAACAGGGACCCAATGGCATCTATGTCAATTGCGTCTGCCCCGGCCCGATTTTAACCGAGTTGACCAAACAGGTTCCTTCTGAAGTCTTCGCTACTTGGAACATTGGCCGGGCAGTAGAAAAGGATGGAAAACCTGAAGATGTGGCTGAGGCAGTATTTTTCTTGGCCTCTGATCGTTCTGATTGGATAACCGGTGCCACCTTGGATATCAATGGTGGAATCTTAATCAGGTAATAAGGGAGATATCCCGCAACCCATAGGATCTTAGTCTAAACGAGAGCGATGTCCACTGACCTTTTCCAGTCTGTGAAAGAGATAGGGGAGAAGGGAAAGAAGGTTTGATCTTTTTTTAGTCTGCGGGCCGTAAGGGTGGATTAGAAGGCGGACATCCAACAAATTACAGGGGAGAAACTGTGAGCCGGGTGTTAGAGCATATAGGGAAGCAGATTTTGCACGGAAATGGGATAGCTGTCCCGAGTTTTTTTGTGGCAGCTGGCAAAACGGAGGCAGATCAGGCCGGGGACAATTTAGGCTACCCTGTCGTCATTAAAGCCTTAGTCCCTGTCGGAAAGCGGGGAAAGGCAGGAGCTGTTCGTTTTGCTGAAAACCGCGGCGAACTCGAGAAAATATCAGAAGAGATGTTAAGCATGAGTGTTCGCAATTTCCCAGTAGAGAAACTTCTTGTCGAAAAGAAAATTGACATTGCGCAAGAACTCTATGTTTCTATCACGATCGACTCTTCAAATCAGATGCCTGTCATTATTGCCAGCACTTCCGGAGGAATAGATATTGAAGAGATTGCAAAGCAGGACCCGAGCAGAATCTCAAAACGCCATGTAAACATATTAGAAGGCCTTCACCAGTATCAAGCCAAGGAGATATGGTCAGACCTAGGTTTAAAAGAACGACCTCTTCAAGCGGCGACAGAAACACTGTGGAAACTTTATCAGGTGTTTAGAAGGTATGATGCAACTGTCTTGGAGGTCAATCCTCTCGCGATTACGACAGAAGGGAAAACTGTGGCGGCCGCTGTTCTGATGGGAGTTGATGATGATGCCTTGTACAGGCAGCCTGAATTATCAGATAAGGTGGAAATAGGCAGCGACCGAGCGTGGAGACCCCTTACTCAACGTGAGAAAGACATGGTTGCTGTGGATAGAGCAGAGCCCTACCGAGGGACAGCCCGGTATACAGAAATGGATGGGGGAGATATCGGGTTCTTTTGTGGGGGGGGAGGTGGAAGCCTCCTCGTATACGATATGTTGCTTCAATATGGAGGCAAGCCTGCGAATTATACCGAATTTGGGGGAAACCCGACGGACACGAAGGTGTATGGCTTAGCAAAAGGGATCCTTTCGAAACCAGGAGTGAAGGGGTTTTTGCTTGATGCAAACATTACTAATAATACGCAGACTGACTTGGTCGCTAAGGGGATCATCAAAGCAGTTCAAGACTTGGGGATAGATGTTAAAAAATTTCCCATAGTAATGCGACTTGCGGGTGTGAATGAACCCAAAGCTCGAGAACTCTTTCAAGAAGCAGGAATAGAATACCATGGAGACGATATCACCATGGAGGATGCGGCTCGACTCATCGCCGAAAAAATGAAAAACCAGAGTTGAGGGAGAAAGACTTAATGGCAATATTGGCGACAAGAGATTGTAGGATCGTGATTCAAGGCATTACCGGTAGAGAAGCCTCAATGGTGACACGGCACGCTTTGTCCTACGGGACAAAAATACTGGCGGGTGTTACCCCTGGCAAAGAAGGTCAACAGGTGGAGAATGTCCCTATATACGATACCCTGAAACGGGCTTGTCAAAGGCATGATTTGAATACGTCGATCATTTATGTCCCCCCTGCTTTTGCCCATGACGCGGTGATGGAAGCTATTGGCAACGGGATAAAACTGATTGTGATCATCACTGAAAGAATACCCAGACATGATGTAGCCCGCTTTCTTGCCGCTGCAAAAAGAGCCGACTGCACAATCGTTGGTCCGAATTCAGTGGGGATCTTAAGCCCGGCTGAAAAGGTTAAACTGGGGGCCCTGGGAGGGGATAACGTCAGCCGTTGCTTTGTCCCCGGAGAAGTAGGGGTAATTTCACGAAGCGGGGGGATGACGGCGGAATGTTCCTGGATGGTGAAGAGGGCAGGATTCGGTGTCAGCACGAGTGTAAGTTTAGGGGGAGACCCGCTGATCGGCTCTCCTCCTAAAACGATATTAGCCCTGTTTGAGAAAGATCCTAAAACGAAGGCAGTCGTCCTTTGGGGAGAACCGGGAACAAGCCACGAAGAAGATGTTGCCGATTTCATGAAGGAAGGGGGGTTTACGAAACCTTTGATTGCCTACGTCGCAGGTAGATTCGTCGAAGATATGTCCGAGGGAACAGTTTTCGGTCACGCTGCTTCGATCATTGAAGGAGGAAAAGGAAAACCCTCATTGAAGAATGCCTACCTTCGAGAAGCCGGTGCTCACGTGCCTAATCGCTTTAATGAAATCATTGAACTTCTTCAGAAAGTGGTTAGAAAAAAATAATTCGGTCTAATCTGAGCTATCCCTTAGATGTTCCTGAGCCAAGTTTCTCGTAAACGCGGAGCACCCGTTTGGCACGCTCAATGATGGGCAGGTCAAGCAATTGACCACCGAATGCTACTGCCCCATCACCTCGGGCGACAGCCGCGTCGAAGGCCGCGACGACGCGGGTTGCGTAGTCGATTTCGGCTGCCGACGGCGTGAAGGCATTGTTGATGAGATCAATCTGCCCAGGGTGGAATGTCGATTTTCCCGTGAATCCAAGTCTGCGTGCCTGGATCGTATCTCGTTCACAACCTTCCAGGTCGTGGATGTCGGGCCACACCCCGTCAAAACTAGCAATGTGGGCGCTGGCGGCTGCATTTACAATGGCCGCGCGGGCATAGACTAGCTCGCGCGCTTCAGCAACACGGTGTGACGGCAAGCCCAGGTCCAGTGCGTAATCCTCCGCTCCAAACAGCAAGCCAAGAAGCCTTGGTGAGCTAGCAGCTATTGCCGGTCCTTTGATGAGCCCTTTTGCACTCTCAATAGCGGCGACGAGCTTGATATGACCGGGCTTGATTCCGACTTGCTTTTCGCGTTTGTCTAAGAACGCCTCCACCAAGTGTACGTCAGCAGGATCCTCAACCTTGGGGATGATCAGGCCCTCAAGACCTGGAACGATGACCATGGCAAGGTCAGCGTCGATCCTATCTGGGCCAGTACCCACCGCATTGATTCGGACAAAAATCGTCGGCGCGCCCGCAGGCTTTTCTCTTTTCAAAGCGGAAACGATCTGCTCACGGGCAACCGCTTTGTGTGAGGGGATAACACCATCCTCAATATCGAACATCGCCACATCGAGGTTCTTCAGAGTGAAAGCTTTCTCTATGAACCGAAGGCTATTCCCTGGAACGAACATCCATGAACGCATAAAATCCATGTCTAGGCTCCTCCATCACATATTGATTAAATGCCGCCACAGTTGTAGGCGTAATGAATCATGTAAACCGGTTTCTCCAGATAGGTCAGGTTGGTTTTGGTTTTTCCGTTTATCATTTAGTTTCTATCTGGTGCCACAATATTTTAACCATTTATCGTTTGACTTCGGCTCAGAATTTGTATTATATTATCAATCACTGTCTTGCATTATAATATATCAGTTATGGGTTAAGATGTCAAGGAAAAGTTTCTGAAATTTTCTTAAAAATTACAGTCAGCCATTTCCACCTTGACAAACCTACCGTAATTCTTTAGTTTTTAGTGAATGGCGAACCTACTTATTCTTGCTTCGAAGTCTCCACGCAGATGTGAATTGTTGAAGCAACTGGGCGTTGATTTTGAAGTGATTCCAAGTAAAATTGAAGAGGATTCTGTCCTTGGAGAGTCTCCCGGGGAGCATGTGATTCGATTGGCAGAAGCAAAAGCCCAGGATGTCGGGAATCGATTTCCAGATCACTGGGTGATCGGCGCAGACACGATCGTCTATGTGGACGGTACCATTTTAGGAAAACCAAAGGGCCAGCAGGAGGCGCTGGAGATGCTCCGGCTGATGAGCGGGAAAGAGCACCATGTTTTGACCGGCGTCTCCGTCCGGCATTCTAACAAAGGAGTAGGAGAATGCGGAGTCGTGGAGACCGCCGTAAGGGTTAAAACGCTCAGCCCGGCGGAGATGGAGTGGTATATCGGAACAGGCGAGCCCTTCGATAAGGCAGGGGGATATGGCATCCAGGGGATCGGATCATTTATGATTGAATCGATCAACGGGTCCTATACCAATGTCGTTGGCCTTCCTCTGTGTGAGTTGATGCAGATGATGAGTCGGTTGGGAGCCCTTTCGATTTCGGAATGCGGCCTCCGGCTCAGAGAGCCCTCTGGCTCGGAGAGATTGCAGATTTCGGAATAATAAAAAATGTAGCGCCCTCATTTATTGAGGGCGAACAAGACATCGGCAACGCATGCCGACGCTACATTTGATTTAAAATATTTATGTCACAGATCCGAGAACATCTTCTAAGGGTGATGGAAAGGATAGATAAGGCCGCTCGACGTGCAGGAAGAAATCCATCTGAAATCAAGTTGGTTGCAGTCTCCAAGACCGTAGAGGCTGATCGAATCAAAGAGGCCATCGAGGCGGGTGTCACCATTCTTGGTGAAAATTATGTGCAGGAGGCACAGAAGAAGATCGAGGAGATTGGTCGTCCCGTGTCCTGGCATTTTATCGGGCACCTTCAGTCGAATAAGGCGAAGTATGCCGTCAGCCTCTTTGATATGATACACTCTCTTGATAGCATTCCTTTGGCTGAAGAATTGAACCGGAGGGTAGAAAAAGAGGGTCAAACAATAAACGTGTTGATCGAGGTCAACCTTTCAGGAGAGACGACCAAATTCGGAACAGAAGAGGCAAGGGCATTCGATATCGCCAGCGGGGTTCTCAATCTCAGCCATCTCTCCCTGGTGGGATTGATGACCATGCCGCCTTACTTTGATGATCCGGAGCTGAGCCGGCCTTATTATGTCCGGCTGAGAGAGCTGAAGGAGAAGATGATAAAGGAAGGCATTCCATTGAGAGAGCTCTCCATGGGAATGTCGAATGATTTTGAAGTGGCCATTGAAGAAGGGGCGACCTTTGTGAGGGTAGGAACAGCGATTTTCGGAGAAAGAAAAAAATGATAGAGGGTTGAGGAGCGTCCCGCAAAGCGGGACTAAAGGAGCGGGGACTCATATCCCCTTGAGGACCGACCTTTGGTCTCGAGGCTAGAGGCAAAATCGTCTAATGCCTCAAGCGCAGCGCTCCTCAAGCCCCGAAGGGGCGGTCCTTAAGCACAGCGGTCCTTTGCTTCTTGCGGCGGAGCGGTCGGCCAGGAGTTCCATTAAATGAGGCTTAGCATAATGAATAGAAAGATAGTTATAGCAATCTTCTTCATCCTACTCCTGGCCTTTGGTTGCGGTCAGAAGGCGCCTCCGGTGCCCTGGTCAACGGTTGTTCCTAAGAGGATCGTTGACCTTGAAGCAAAGCCGAGGGAGGAGCGACTTCTTCTCGAATGGACCTTTCCAAAAGAGAATACGGATAAATCTGTCC
>VGSD01000016.1 GCA_016875155.1 Deltaproteobacteria bacterium
TACGGTTCATGTCAACATGGCGCTTGTCGTCAAGTTTATGCAGAACTATTTTTTTAGTCCTAAGGAATTTGCGAAAGTAGCACGTCGGAACGATCCCTCCAATGATGATGGCCTCTTTCATCAGGGACCCACGAAAGGGTTGGGGAAGGTCCAGTTCCATGACTACAAGATAGCTTATAAAAACATCACTTTGCCCAATGTGGAGGTTTTTAAAGCCCAAATTACTGCATTCACGGAATTTCTTGTTCAGGCAACGCCGGATAAAAACCAGAGCCAGGACATTGACTATTTACTCGCGGTGGGAGAGATCTTTACCCTGATTGCTTACGGGCAATTAATACTTGAGAGTAAGGAATTTTTTGATGTCGAAGATGATCTGATGGATGAGATATTCGACTTTATGGTTCGAGATTTTTCAAAGTACGCCCTTCAACTATTTTGCAAACCGAGCAGCACTTCAAGACAGAAGGATCTGTGCATGAAGATGATCAAGAGTCCTATCCAAGATGGAGACAAGTTCGAGCGCATTTGGAAAAAACATGTATATTCTCTAAAGGGTCAATATACGATGAACCCATAACAAGAGTAAAACTTCCACACTCTTTGACTGAATTATTCAGTCAAACGATATACTGTCGACTTCTTAAATATTGCCAATTCTTTTTACCTTCTATTGTTTCAATTTTGGACAAAATTGAATTCGAGTGACTTTTTGTCAATATAAAATTATTGTTTGATTTTAATAGATTACGAACATTCTATGTAGCAGTAAAGACAAATTTGACAATTCTGCCCTTTAAGCCATCATTTCTCTTATCACCCAATATTTAAAATTTATTTTTAATTTCAATAAGTTAATGAATTCAAGAATCTTAACTTGTTTGGTATGGTATTTGCTATAAATATTATCAAAACTACTTGCGCGGAGAGGAGATTGAGAAGATGAATTCAATGGTTTTTGAGCTGGCATCAGTAAATTTCATTACGATCTGCTTGATTGTTTTTGGAGCAATTGGCCTTCTGCGATGGGCTAAAACATACCTCGAAAGCTAATAGAATAAGGTGAAGTTATGAATGCGAGTCAGATTACTGGGATCTTTCGAATTGAAGAGGGAGCAAGAAAGGTTGAGATCAATCCCAAAAGAGTGGCTGAGTGGGTATTGATCTTTACCAACGTTTTCTTCGTTTCCTATTTTTTGGGAAGATTGTTCAGGCTTCTATAAACCTTTCTGTGAATTAACAGGCTTCAATCCCCAGCCTCCTTTAACCTCTAACCTGAAGGGCGATCATCTTCGAAACGAAGATGATCGCCCTTCTTTTTTAGTGGGAAATTGGGGACGGGTTCACATTTTTGGTTTCCTTCCTGCTTTTTTAATTTCAAATTTTCGACCTAATTCACTTTCAATTCTTTCTTGGAATTTCTCATTTCCATAAGGCCAATTTCTCCGGATGGCCTCTCGAATCATATCCAATTCATCCCCTGAAATACTCTCAAGAAACCATTTTTGATATTTTTTCTGTCTCTCACTTTCTGTTTCTCCTAAACTTAAATAAACGGGATCGTAGTCTAAAAAATCAAACCTCTTCAATCCTACCTTGGCTTTATAACTGCTAAAATCATATTGCTCAGGCAACTTTACAATCCCCGCTCGAACAGCATTCATTTCGATATATCGACTGCAAGCCAATAAGTGATGATCTGTAGAAATGGCGCTACTTTTAAACCGTCCTTCCCACAGTGTTCCTGTTCTTTGATGACGTTTATTTACATATTGGGCATACCTTTGGGTGACATGTTTCATAAACCTAGCTAGGTTTTGTTCATTATGAACAGGTTCGAGGAGGAGATGGATATGATTGGTCATCAATATGAAACTATATATCTTGCAGGGATATTTCTCCTTGGCTAATCGAAGGAGGTAGATGAAAGATTGGTAATCGTTTTTTGAAAAGAAAATAGTTTGATGATTATTGCCTCGATGGATGATGTGATAAGGGATATTCGCAATGGCTTGCCTCGATTGTCTCGCCATGTTAAATCTTTATCAAACGGGGCTTTGGAATTCAAGAAAAATGTGAACCCGTCCCCAATTTCCGTGAAACTGAAACCATACCTTGCGGCCTGGTGGAAACTTTCGAGAGTGCCTTTTCTTTCGGTAGGGATACTTCCCCTGTTTCTGGGATTTATTCTCGCATGGCGATGGGGTTATCAGGGGCCTCTAGGCCTCTACCTGTTGGCTTCTCTTACTGTCATTCTCATCATGTGGATGACTTACTACTTAGGTGAATGGAATGATTTAGAGGGTGATCGCATCAATCAGGAGTTCAACCGGTTTTCAGGAGGGTCAAGGGTACTGGTCGAGGGCGTTCTTCCGGCCCGGGTTTCGCTTCTTCTCGGTTATGGATGTCTTGCAGGGGGGATCCTCGCTGTTCTTTTCATCTATTTCAAATACCAAACCAGCCCCTGGACTCTCATCCTTGGAGGGGTGGGCATTTTTTCCGGTTTTTTCTATTCAGGGAGGCCCTTTCGCTGGGCTTACCGGGGAATCGGAGAAATCCTCATTGGGTTCTGTTATGGCTGGCTTCCGATTGCAACAGGATTTTATCTCTTTACCGGATTTTTCAGCCATCAGGTATTTTTGCTTTCGATTCCAGTGGGGTTGTCCATCTTCAATGTGATTTTGATCAATGAGTTTCCGGACGAGGAGGCGGACCGCGCTATCCATAAGAGAAACCTGGTCGTCCGATTCGGAAAGGAAAGGATGGTTGACCTCTATATGGGCCTATCCATCTTGACCGGCCTCTTCTTTATTAAGATTCTGATGATGTTCGAAAAACATTCGTGGCTATTTGTCCTTTCAGCCATCCCCATTCTCCTCATCCTCTGGAATCTCCGGATGGCCTGGCAAGAGGCCTATCGTGAGGCAAAGCGGCTTGAACTTCTCTGCAGGAATACGCTTTTGGTCAATCTCTCAATCACCATGATTTTTACGATTCAACAGAGCATCGTCTAACCAATCGTCAGGAGGCAATATTGGAAGAGATCCAGCCCTTCATCGAGAAAGTAAGATCTGATATTCAGGACGGTAGGCCGGAGACAGAGGTCCTTCAAACGCTTCTCTCGGTTTTAGAAAAAGAACCTGAAACTGCGGGACGAATCATCGAAGAACTGTCAAACTTCCCCTCTCTTCAGATGGCACGTTTGCTCCAGCGATTGCTTGAAAATCCATGTGACAAGAAAATCCGGAAAACGATCAAGAGATCACTCTACCGATTGAAGAGCAAAGGGATCACTGTTGAGGAGGTTCTGTCAGGAAAGGAGGGGCCTGTTTTCCGGCCTTTGCAGGCAGACCCTCCCCTTGGATTCGGAGGTCCTTTTGATTTTCTCGGCCGGAGGTTTCTGATGCTGGCTGTTCCCCACAAAGGTCGGGGGTTGACCGTGATGCAGGGGATTGTTGGTGATACAGAGGGACTGGTCGATTTCTCCGGAGGGGAGATGGCTCGCAAAAGATTTAAACGATTTTTTGAGGAAATTCAGAAAGGGGGTCCTTTTCCCCTAGTGGAAATGGAGCCTTTCTATGTGGGGTTCCTCTTTGTTCGGGGCAACCAATTGGCGATCGATCAAGGAAAGACCCCTTTACAGGAATACCTCCAAATGAAAAAGGAGGTCGAAAGCATCAAGAAAGAGTATGAGGAGTCTCTTGCCTACTCATGCATCCAGAGGGACGAGATCGAGGGGAACGACCGGATCTTAAATAGAGGAGGCGATCTCTTAAAAACGGACTTATTTGGCTCGTGGAAGATCGGAGAGGGAGAGATCCGGCCTTATGCTGATGAAGTGTGGGAGGCAGAAGAGTCAAAACTCATTCTGAACCAGTCTCAGAAGGAAGCCAGGTTCCAGGAAATTTATCAGAGGGCGCTCTCTGCCCTCTTCCCTGAAGCGAAGAGGGCTCTTTACCGGAGAAGAATGGAGGAGATGGCCTACTATCTTTTTAAATCAGGCAGAGAGGAAGAGGCAAAGATTTCCCTGGCAATGGCGATTGATCTCAAAAAAGCTCCGAATCTGATTCAGCCCAATCCCTTTCTCTTTCAACTCGTGGTTAAGTCGATCTTTGCTCTTCTGTCAGAAGCCTATGAGAAGAAGAAAGAGGAGTTTTCTTTGATAGCAAAACCATAACCCCTCTCTTAACCCTTCCCTGCCTACCGGCAGGCAGGCACACCTCCCCTTAAGATAAGGGGAGGCTGGGTGGGGTTATTATATAGAGAGAGGTTCGTTTCATTCGCTGTAATTCGTGTTATTCGGTTAACTAATAACTATGAAAAAGTGGCTTGTCATTGCAGGGGTTCTTATTCTCGTCATTGCGGGGGGCTATCTTGCCCTCTCTTTCTATGCTGTGAAATTCATTCAGGCCCGGATTCAGAAGATGATCGGACCCGGGTTCACCATCGATCAGATTAAGGTTAAAATAACCCATCTCTCCATCCATGGAATTCGATTTGAAGATCCCCGCACCAAACAGGAGTTCCTCAAGATTGAGGAGATGAGGGTCTACCCTGACCTCCCCTCATTTTTTAAAAAGAGATTGCATATCCGGGAGTGGGCCCTCCTAAAGCCTTCTTTCTTTTTCTATCGAACGAGAGAGGGAATCATGGTCGGTCCATGGATATCGATTCAAAAAGAGGAGAGGAGCGGAGAGGCTTCTGGCACGGAAAAGAGGAAGGAAAGGGAGGCCGTTTCAATTAAGATTGACCGTTTCCGGATCGAGAAGGGTTCCATTGATTTCGACGATATGAAGGCGGGCGACACTCCCGGTCAAATCCGATTGAGAGAGGTGGACCTGGAGATAAAGAATATCGGTTATCCTCTCGTTTCCTCTCGTTCTCCCATTGAATTGAAAGGGAAGGTAAAGGGGGATAAGAAAACAGGGGAGATTGCATCGAAGGGTTGGATTGACCTGGTGAGTTCGGATATGGAAACCTCTTTAAAGATTCGGGAGGTTGAGTTGAAGACCTTTGAGCCCTACTACCGGGAGAGGGTCTCAGCGGAGATTGAGTCGGGGTATGTGAATGTCGATGCTCCTATTGGGATTAAGAAGAGGGTGATCGATATTCCTGTCAAACTGGAGGTGGCAGATCTTCGCGTTAAAGAAGAAGGAACGACCTTTTATATTCCTGCGAAGACCGTTCTCTCCCGACTGAAAGATAAGGGAAACCGTCTGGAAGTTCAGTTTCATGTAAAGGGAAATCTGGATGATCCCCGGTTTAAACTGCAGGAAGCTTTTTTAATGCGCGTTGGAATTGGACTAGCCGAAGCCATTGGGCTTCCGATCAAAACAGTTGGAACTGGAGAACTGGAGGAAGGGGGAAGGATACTTGAGGAATTGTTCAAAAAGAAGGAGAAGAAGAGATGAATTGGGTGATTGGGTATTTTTATTTTAGGAGGGCCAAACTCAACCAGGGAAGATAGGTGATGATGGCAAGGGCGATCAGGAGGATGGCAATAAATGGGAGCGAGGCAAGATAGAGTCTCAATACCGGTTTTTCGAAGCGGATGCTGGCGATGAAGAGATTGATTCCCAACGGGGGGAGGGACGCTCCGATCTCGAGATTTGTGAGAAGGATGATCCCAAGATGAATTGGGTGGATTCCATAAGCATGAGCGATGGGAGCAATAAGGGGGACGACGACAGTCAGTGCAGAAAATATACCCATGATGCATCCCACCGCCAATAAAAAGAGGTTCAGCACCATTAGGAAGAAGAACGGGTGGGTAATATGGGCTTTGAAAAAGTCGAGCATCCTCATCGGGATTTCCTGGTCAATCAGATAATTGGTCAGGCCGAGGGCTGATCCCAGGATGATCAGGATCCCGCCTACCAGGACCATGCTTTTCCGCATCACCTGAGGAAGTGCTTTCCATTTGATATCCCGGTAGATGACCACTTCGGTTAGAAGGACATAGATTGCTGTAATGGCAGCGGCCTCACTCACAACAAAATATCCACTGTAGATTCCGCCTAAGACGACCACAGGGAGAGGGAGTTCCCAGATCATTTCGCGAAGAGACTTAAATACCTCAGAAAGATTGAATTTGGTTCGAGGGATTTCGGAAAAGATGGCTTTCTGAACACTAAATGCAGAGAGCAGGACTATCAGAAGGATGCCAGGCAGAATGCCTGCGAGAAAGAGTTGATTAATCTCCACCTTTGCTACGATCGCATAGATGATCAGGGGGAGGCTTGGCGGAAAGAGTAACCCTAATGTGCCTGAAGTGGTCAACAGACCAAGGGAAAACCTTTCCGGGTATCTTCCCTGCACCATCGCAGGAAAGAGGATTCCCCCTAAGGCGATGATCGTAAGCCCTGTTGCGCCGGTCAGGGCAGTAAAAATGGCGCAGGCAAAAAGGGCAATGATCGAAAGTCCACCCGGCAACCACCCTAATATGGCATCCGTAAGTCTGATCAACCTTTTGGGGGCTCCACTCTCCGAAAGGAGATATCCGGCAAAGGTGAATAGGGGAATGGCAACGAGGATGGGGTTCGTCGCTATCCGATACATTTCGATGATCATCGCTGAGGAGTCAATCTGGCTGGAGAATAACAGAAAGAGGGCTAGGCCAGAGATGACGGCGAAGACGGGCGCTCCAAAGAGCATGAAGAGGAGAATAGCAAGGATGATCACAAAGAAAGTCATTTTTTCCCTTCCAGGTTAGGGATGAAGTCCTTCATCATGATTTGAGAAAGTTTCTTCAAGGTTTGAATGCCAAACCGGAAAGTCATTACCCCAAAAGTTATGGGAAGAATGATTAGTGGAATCCATGCAGGAATTCCAAGAAAGGTGGTCTGAGTCATCAGGGCTTCATTCCTTA
Organism: Deltaproteobacteria bacterium; assembly: GCA_016875155.1. The sequence goes on from VGSD01000016.1 coordinate 6,869, forward strand.
CAAATTTCGAGGCGGCAAAGCAGAGAAGAACGCAGGTAAAAAAGGAAAACAGGTGGGTGAGGATATCGGAAATTCTCTTTCCTCGAGTGGGCATCCATCGGGACAGGAAATCAATGTTGATATGCTTTCCCTCCCGGGTTGCGAGAGCAGCACCGATAAAACCTACCCAGAGGACCAGATTCCTGACCAGCGGATCTCCCCAGGCAAGACCCGTGGCAAAGACATTTCTGAGAATGATCTGCAAAAAAGCAATAAAAATCATGAATCCGAGGAGGAGGATGAGAAGAGCATATTCCACCCTGTCAAAGGTGCCATCCAGCTGTTCCAAGAGACGCATCATTTTCTACCCATGCGATAGTTGTCGAGGTGGATTTTTACTTCATTCAGCACTTTTTTGGAAAAGGATTGGGTTCCGACTTTCTCCATCGCCCTTTCAGAGAGTTTTTTGAACTCCTCAATTTGACCCTGAGATGGAGTGATCACCTTGATTCCATGTTTCATCATCACCTTGATGGCGTCACGGTTTTCGCTCCGGGTAACCCCTTTCAATTGGAGGAGGTGCCGATTGAAACTTTCAAGTAGCACGGTTTGGTAAGGAAGAGGGATTCGCCTGAAGGTCTCTCTATGGATCACCACGGCACCGATCAGATAGGACAGTGGGACATCTGAGATGTATTTTATCTTTGTAAACCATTGGAGAGAGATGGCTCCTGTCGGTGGGGCATAGACAACGTCTACCAATCCGGTTTGAAGGCCTAACAGAACATCAGGAACCGAGAGCGGAATGGTGGAGATCCCAGCTTCGTCAAAGATGGCTTTGGACATGGGCGATTCTTCCCAGATCCAGACCTTAGTCTTTTTGAGGTCAGCCACACTGGATACAGGAGAGTTTGACATAAGGTAAACGAATCCTGCTTCGGACCACCCCAGGATGGTGTGCCCATTATCCTCAAAACCCTTTCTGAAAAAACCATCCATCTTTGTCAGAATATAATCAGCCTCTTCATAGGTTTGGAAGAGAAAAGGAACTTGAAAGACTTCGATCTCCTTAAAGAGCGGAGAAAGTCCCCCCGCAGTAAAGGCCGCACCGTGGATCTGGCCGATACGCATCTTACGGAGCATGTCCATTTCGTCTCCTAGGACACCGGAATGATATATTCTAAACTGAACCCGGTTCTCCGTCTTTTTTATGGTTTCTGCATTTATTGCATTGAGTGTCTTTATCCATGAGCTTCCCTCCGGAGCCAGGGTTCCTATTTTGATCGTCAGGACCTTTTCCGAAGCAATGGCCGGTTGAATAAGGAAAAGGATTGCAAACAGGGCAAATCCTGGAATCTTCAGGGTTTTCATACTTTTTCTCCTATTCAAAGAATTCCTCTACCCTCCTGAGAAGCTCTTTTGCCCTCTTTTGGGCAACGGCATTGAGAAGGGTCAGCTCGGGGAGAACATCAACCGGGGTCTCAAGAACTTTTCCGAGGGTGGAGGTGAATAGATCTCGGTCTTGAGCCTTTCGGGCATAATGTTCAGCATAATAGATATAAGCCATTAGAAATTTTCCCTTTCCAAGGTCGAGGGCCTTGAAAAAATGTTCTCGAGATTTTTTTAGGTCTCCACCCAAAGCTTTCGGTCTGGAGGCATGCCAGACCCCCATGAAGAGATGGGAGCCACCATAGTAAAAACCCTCATCGAGTTCGAGGACCCTCTGTATCATCTGCTCTACCCTCGGTAGCGCGGCCATAGCTTCCATGGAATCGAGATTGAAACTGATCCAGCTTCCCCAGCAGGTTGCAGTCCAGAAGAGATTGGGAACCTCTTTCTTCCCAAAGCGCTTCAGCTCTTCCTTAAAATCATCAAAAGGCTTATTGATGGGATCTTTAAACCCTCTCTTCTCCAGAGACCTCAGAGCATAATCCTTTGCCCTTCTATAAAGTTCTCTGGCATAGTCGTCATCCTCCGTAAAAATGGATGCAAAAGAGGAATAGCCTTGGGCAGCGGCAAGAAGCAGCCGCTCATTACCTGGCCAAGCCTCGATCATGCCATCCATCAGCATCAGGTAGGCTGGCATCCCTTCCCGGATCACCCTCAGGTCGGATTGTTTATAAGCGGATTTTGCCACCTCTTCCAATAATGTTGCTGCAGAACCAACCGTCAGCTTTTTGCTCGGAAGACAAGCCGCTGGAAAGGAGAGGAGAAGCAAGACAAGAAAGATCCATCTCAGAGATGAATTCATCTATTGTCCCTCGAGAATCAGAAAAGTTTCCAAGGATCTCAAGTAAAAATATATTTATAAAACCGGAAGTTGTCAAATATTTAAATTGAGAGCTCTGAAAAACTGCTTTTCGCTCTATGATTTCACACCTGCCTGCCGCAGGCAGGGATGTAATCAGAGGCTTCTGGGCTTTTTCAGAAATCTCCAATCTGATGTTTATCTTCTTTTCGTCTTGACAAAAAAAAGACAAATGATAAAAATAGGAAAAAGTTCTCGAAAGGAGATGGATTTGGGAAATCACAAAAGGCGTGTGGTCGTCACAGGGATAGGGCCAGTCACACCCATCGGGATCGGAAAAGAGGCTTACTGGCAGAGCCTGATTTCAGGAACCCAATCATTTAAACGAATTGAGTTTCCGAATCGCGATATGAATCAATACCGCTGTCGGATCGGAGCTCCCATCGAAGGATTTGACCTCAGTCATTATGTGGAGAGGTCGAAACATTCTAAATATTTCGGAAGAACCTCGCAGTTTGCCATTGCAGCCACAAAGCTTGCTCTTGAGGATGCGGGCATCCGGGTTGAAAAGAGTGCATCCGGAACAGATCATTCACACGAGCAGAAAAACGAATATGAACTTAAGGAAATAGATCCGTTTCGGGTAGGAGTGATCCTCGGGGTGAGTGTGGAGTCTATGGAGATACTGGAACATTATCATGAACGTTTTTTAGCGAGGGGAACGCGGGGAATCTCTCCTTTTGCCTTGCCTAATATCTACCTGAGTGCCATTACTTCCCACGTCGCACAATATTTTTCGATCCGGGGAACTTCATTTGCCCTCTCAACGGCCTGCGCTTCAGCCACGCATGCCATGAGCAATAGTTTTCTTCAGATCCAGGGGGGCATGGAAGATGTTGTGGTGACCGGCGGTTCAGATGCTTGCCTCACCCCTTATGTTTTTGGCGGGTTTGATGTCCTGAGGGCGATGTCCACCAGAAATGATGAACCCCAACGCGCATGCCGGCCCTTTGACAGAGAGCGGGACGGTTTTGTCATGGCTGAAGGAGCAGGGGCGCTTGTCTTCGAAGAGATGGAGCATGCGCAGAGAAGAGGGGTCCATATCTATGGAGAGGTGATGGGAATCGGAATGACAGCGGATGCTTTTCACCTAACCGAACCTGATCCGGATGGGAAGGCATTGGGAAAGGCGGTTCGCGATAGTCTTCTCATGGCAGGTATTCCTCCGGAAGAGGTCGATTATATCAATCCTCACGGGACATCCACTCCGCTCAATGACAAAGTGGAGACGAGGATGATCAAAGAGGTCTTCGGGAAGAAGGCCTACGAAATTCCCATCAGTTCAACCAAATCGATCACCGGCCATCTTCTGGGAGCAGCAGGAGGGGTCGAAGCCATTGCCACTCTATTGACGATTGAAAGGGGAATCATCCATCCCACCCTCAACTACGAATTTCCAGACCCAGAATGTGATCTGGACTATGTTCCCAACGAAGCCCGGAAGAAGGACGTGAGGATAGGACTTTCGATCTCCGCTGGCTTTGGAGGAGTCAATAGCACCATCCTGATTAAGCGATTTGAAGATTCTGGTTCTTCATAATCTTGTATTTTCTCCTTTGTAGATTGACCCTTTCGACGATGCACCTTTACCCTTTTAATTCCGCTCAGGGTCAATCCTGAGTCTTCGGTATCCACTAAAGAAAATGGTCAGCTCTGGTCTTCAAACCGAAGAGTCGAAGGATTGACACCCCTGACAGAAGGTATATAATATTGCATAGAAAATAAAGGTCTAAGGGTAAGGGTAACGAGGCCCGTATCGTTAATAAAAGGTTACGGTTGTGGTCTATTAATTCTTTACACCTAACCGTAACCGTTTAACGATTTACGAAACGGGCATCGTAACCGTAACCGAAATCTAAGAACCTGATCAATTTTCATGGTTCGATAGCGACGGTCCGTCATAAAGGATTGCTGAGGGTTTTTAATAGCCGGTAAAGAGATGGTTCCTTATCAGATAGACCAGGAATTGATCGAAGCGATCGTCGTTCAATTAAAGGAGAAAGGGTGCGACCTCTCCCATGACGAAGTGTCCATGGTGGTCAATCTGATCAAGGAGAAGGCAATCTTTCATTATATTGATCAGGTGATTCATCAGGCCGACACTATTCTCGACATCAATCCTTCCCTTACGGAAAAGGAAATCCTCGAGGCCCTGGCCAGAAATGTCGTGGAGTTTCTCAGGGCGGAAGCCGCGAGCATTCGAATCTATAACCCGAGGAAAGAAGAGATGGTCTCTTTTGGATCGTATCCCAGGGAGAGTGAAAACCGTGAGGCGGCCATTCCCTTTGAAGATACGATTGCCGGCGATGTGGTGAAAAACCGAAGGAGTTACATTATTCCGAGCATCCTAAAAGAGGAGAGGTATAAGGACAAGGAGAAGGTTGAGAAGTACGGCATCCATTCGATGCTGGCCCTTCCGATCTCGATTCCCCGCTTCTCCCTGAAAGATGTGGATACCGAAGGGTGCCTCCAGATTTATTTTAAAGAAGACGAAAAAATATTCACTCCACTGGAGGTCAGAATTGCAGAGATGCTGGCTAAGAGAGTGAGCTATGTCATCGCTCGCAAGCGGATCATGGGCCTCCAGAAACTCAGCACAACCAAAGACAGGATTGTGGAACAGATCTTTCTGAAGCTCGGCAAGCGGGGAGGGGTGAAGATGAAGGAAGTCTTCAATCTGGTCATCCCCGAATTAGCCGATATCATGAGGATCCAACGATGCTCCCTCTTCTCCGTGATGGAGGACCGCCAGCATGTCGTTTTGGAGGCGGGATTTCCAGAGGTCCACCACGGAATCGGCAAGATTTTTGAGGTGGAAGAATCGCCCTATATTCACACCATCGTAGACCAGACAGGCCCATTCGGTGATTTTGAAAATGAGAAGGTCTACCCAACTTACGTTCACATCCTCAATCCACAGAAGAGCCATCTCCTTCCATTAGACCTGAAGCGGTTTCTCGAAATTCAGCAGATTCACTCCGTGCTCTATATTCCGCTGATGGTCAATGGAAAGGTTCAATATTTTTTAACCTTCGATGCTCAGGCCCAGCATCCGGGATTTACGGATGAGGAGATCGAGATTTTTGCCCTTTTCGGGAAGGAGTTGATGAAAGGATTGAGGCTGGAGAAGATGGATGATATCCTCCACGATTTTAAAAATCCGGCCATTGCAGCAGCCGGATTTGCCAAACGCGTTCAAAAGATACTGAACGATGGAGAGTATCCCGCTAAGAAAGATCGGGTCGAACAGGCCCTCGAGATCATCCTGAAAGAGACATCCCGCATTCAGGAATTGGCTTTAACCCTCCATGGCGAGGGAAGAGAAGAGGTGGTTGACCTTTCAGAGAAACTGAAGAAGAGGGCGATGATCAACGAGGAGAGCCTGCTCGAGTTGAAACGGGACAATATCCGTATGTACGAAGGTGCATTGGAGTCTCCCTTATGGATTCGATGTTATCCACTCCATATCGAGAGGGTTCTGGATAATCTCCTCAACAATGCCTCTAACGCTATACCCGAGGAAGGAGGGAATCTCTCCATATGCTCTTATCAGAAGGATGGATGGGCGGTCGCAGAGATCTCGAATACCGGTCAGATTTCCGAAGAGGATAAAGAACGATACCTCCTTGGCGAAGGAAAGGGCAGGGGACTTCATATCACCACCCGCCTCGTCAAACGGATGGGAGGAAAGATGGAGATGGAATCCGGAGAAGGCCAGACCACCTTTCGGGTTATGTTTCCTCGTGTTGAAGAATAAATTATCAAAGGACCTAATTGATAAATACCAAATTCCAAATCCCAAATAATATCTAAATCCCACTTTACAGATGACCGAAACATTTAAATGCTCGGAATGTCAGTGTTCCTATCCAATTGACCCAACCCGGTGGCAATGCGACTGCGGATCGCCCCTTGACCTTGAATTCAATCCGGAGTTTCCCACCCAAACCATCCTGAAAAGGGACCCAGGCCTTTGGCGATACAGGGAGGCTCTTCCGATAAAAAAAGATGGATCCATTGTCTCCATGGGAGAAGGATTTACTCCTCTTGAGGAGATGGAGTTCGGCAGTCACAGAGTATGGGTGAAGATCGATTACCTCTTTCCGACAGGTTCCTATAAGGACCGGGGGGCAGCGGTGCTCATCAGCAAGGCCAGGGAGCTTGGAATAAAGAAGGTGGTTGAGGATTCTTCAGGCAATGCGGGTGCAGCCATAGCCGCTTACTGTTCCAGGGCAAAAATCGGATGTGACATTTATGTCCCTCAAGCGACCTCTTCGGGGAAATTGGTCCAGATTCAAACGTACGGAGCAAATTTGAAAAAGATTGAGGGCTCGCGGGAGAAGACTGCACAGGTGACGATGGAGGCGGCTCAAAAAAACCACTATGCCAGCCACTGCTGGAATCCCTTTTTTCTACATGGAACAAAGACCTTTGCATTTGAGATATGGGAACAGATGGGATGGAAACCACCGGATACGCTCGTCCTTCCGGTTGGACATGGAACCCTTCTGTTGGGGGCTTACATCGGGTTTAGAGAGTTAAGAGAGAAGGAGAGGATTAAGAAAATTCCCAGGTTGGTAGGAATTCAATCAGCAGTCTGCGCCCCGCTTTTTAAGGGTTTTATTAAAGGGTTGGACGAGGCCCAGAGCATCAAGAAGGGTGAGACGTTGGCAGAGGGAATTGCCATTGCAGAACCCGTTCGAGGAAAGCAGATTCTGAGGGCGATCCGGGAGACTGACGGAGAGATTTTGACCGTGACAGATAGGGAGATTCGGGTAGCCCTCAGAGAGATGGGCCAAAGAGGCCACTTCATTGAACCCACTTCCGCGGCCACCATAGCCGGACTGAAACAATACTTGAAAAGGGAGAAGAAAAAAGAGGTGGTCGTATCGACTCTGACAGGAACAG